>JAGXRH010000154.1 GCA_018335975.1 Ignavibacteriales bacterium | reverse complement strand
TATAATGCCGCACTCGTCAAGCAAACAAAGAGGGCAAGTAAGACAACAAGCCTTGTTGTCTTACAATTGAACCAACCGTCGCAGTTTCGCTTTTTTCATTTCATCAATTTGAATTGTCGGTCGGCTCACTTCTCCGTATCTGCTCTTATCACCCAATTTTCATTTGCCTTTGTAAAAAATTTCGGTGAGAAGTTAAGGAAACTCTAAGTCACTGATGTTAGCAAAACCATAATTTCCGATAAAATCTATTTCACTCCTATGGAGTTCAATTGTGCGGTGTTGTTCTTTCTACAAATATATCACTCCTTCGGAGTTACGGTAAATACAATCCCGTAGGGATGAAATGTTTATAGTAAAAATTTCGCAAGTTGATTAAACTCCGTAGGAGTGCTATATCGTTTTATCCCTTAGTTCACTAAAAATAAAATCTTGCGTAACCTCAGTAAGTCAATGTCAAGTATATGAGTATTTTTTTTCAAAAAAACAACATTAGCAATGTCCGCACAATTACAAACATCGAAAGTACTATAGATTCCTGCAACAACCCCATTTCACTCAAATTTTGTTAATTTCGAGGTTTAGGGAGTAATTGCGGTTCCGCAAAACCGCTTTGCAGTTCTCTAATTTACTATTGCACCTCTCCAATTTCATTTTGTAACGCTACAAATGCTTTTTGTGGCTTGGAAATATAATGTTGGGAGTCCCAAAGGCAAATCTCGGCTCTCCAAAATACGATTGGGGTTCTGCAAAAGGGAATTGTAACTCCCCAAAATCAAATTGTAGTTCTCCAATTTCAAATTGTGGGAAAAATCCCGTTTTGGGGCTCTGCAATTTGGAAATGCGACTCTGCAATTTCGTTTTGGAGGTCTGCAATTCGGAATTGCGGTTCTCCAATTTGCGTCCGGAGTTCTGCAATAAGCGATTTCCTTCCCGCAAAACCATTTTGCAGAAGCGCATTTCATTTTTGGAGAACTGCAACAACTCACTGCACTTCTGCAATGACTTTTTGCAAGTTTGCAACTCATTTTTGCAATCCTGCAACAGTGCGAATGGTATCAGGTCTTATCGTTGCAAAACCGCTTTGAACATCAGAACAGCGAAAGACCTTTGTCTATAAAAAGGAAACCGAGTAAGAGGGGAAAATAAAATATGGAGGCGAGGAGGAGGCGTTTTGCGTTGGCATTGGTTTTTTCTTTCATTAAGAGAATTCCAAATAATAAAAAAACAATACCAAGAGCCAAAGCGCCCGTAAAGTAAATAACGCCTGAAAGTTGGAAGAAAAAAGGAAGGACACTCACCGGAATAAGCGCCAAACAATGCACGACAACGTATGTGCTTGTTGTTGCTCCTGTTGGCTCGATGACCGGGAGCATTGGAAATCCGGCGCGTTCGTAATCTTTTCTGTACATCCATGCAATGGCTAGAAAATGCGGTATTTGCCAGAAGTATTGAATGGCAAACAATATCCATGCTTCGAGCGAAAGTTCATTCCGTACTGCCGCCCATCCGATAAGCGGGGGAACAGCGCCGGGGAAACTACCGATAATCGTGGAAAGCGATGTGAATTTTTTTGAAGGAGTGTACACAAATAAGTATCCTCCAATGGTCAAAGCCCCGAGCACGCTGGCAAGCGGATTGACGAAGAGCAGGAGGTAAACAATTCCCACGCTTGAACTGGTAATACCGAATAACAATCCTTCTGCATACGATATTCTTCCGGCAGGGATGGGACGGTTTTTTGTTCGGTTCATCAATGTGTCTGCGTCATACTCCATCACCATATTTAATGCGCCGCCGCCCGCTGCCACAAAAGCAGTTCCGAGAAACGTATGAACCAAGAGCCAAATGTTGAACGATTCGGAAGGCGCGAGAATATATCCGACAAATGTTGTTACCAATGCGAGGTACATTATGCCCGGTTTCGAGAGTTCGTAGAAATCGGCGATGCGGGAAGGAGTTCGTGTTTCTGCAATTGCAGGTGAAGCGGGGACTTCGTTTTGTTCAATCACGGTTTTATAGACTATTGTTGTGGAAGAATGGAATAATGCGCGTTCGTTTCGGTAGCGGTTTGAAGAGATTTTCGAGCGTTCAGCGACGTGATTAAACTTGTAGCAAGCATCAATGCACCGGTTGCCAAATGAAGAACCGTGATGAGTACCATCGCCCAATCAGTATTGATAGCGTCGTACGACCCGAGTTTTAAGAATAACGAAGCCACACCAAGAAAAATTTGAATGATTGCTAATCTGTACAGAATACCGGAAAAGCGAAGAATGGTATTATCCGAAATATGTTTTTTAATAAACTGGTGCGTGTGAATGACAAAATAAACTGAAACAATTGCGCCAATAATGTGCAGGAGGAGAAAGAAACTCATCACATGGTCTGCGTGACGAAGCATTGCGCCCAAAATTAGTTGTACGTAAATTGCAAATGTTGTGTACTTCGTAAGAGATTGGAGTGTTGGAGTATTGGAGTGTTGGAGTATTGAAGTGTTTTCTGTTGACCATTCTTTTGATGTGAACAAAGCAATGCTGACGACAATACAAAAAAATGTTTGGGCGAGCGTTGCGTGTGTCGCTGAAACAAATTGCGGTAAATAGAAGAGCACCGTTATTCCGCCAAAAATTCCCTGAACGATAACTGCGAGAAGTGCGAGGAATCCCAGTTTTTTCATCCATGGGCGGGATTCTTTTTTCCATATCCAAATGCAAAGAATCACGGTAAGAAATCCGACAAATGATGCGAGCAACCGATGTCCATGCTCGAAGAAAATTCCTCCAACCATTTTCTCGAGCGGGAAGAGAAACATATTTTCTCCGTACGTATCGGGCCAATCGGGAACTGCCAACCCGGAGTTCGTGCTGGTAACGAAACCGCCTGCTATGAGTAAAAAAAATGTACAGCAGGCGGTAACGATAGCAAATATGTTGAGTGATTTATTATAAATCAAGAAAAATCCGCTTGAGAAAAAAAATCATAGAGATGCCGCCTGTTCGTCGAGCCATGCGGTAAATTCTTCCATTGTTTGAATCGTCATATATCCGCGCATCCGGTAATGACCGAGTCCGCAAAGTTGAGCGCATGCAATTTCAGAATCACCGGCAAGAGTTGGGGTGAACCAAACGGGAATAACTTGTCCGGGAATTGCGTCCTGATTTATGCGCATAACAGGAAGTTTAAAACTATGAATAACATCCTTGCTCGAAATATAAATGATAGCAGGTTTATTCAAAGGAAGGTTCAGTTGGTTAATGGTTGCAATATCATCAACTGCGTCAGGGTCGTTTCTATCTATTCCCAGGGGATTATCGGAATCAACAAGGTTAATATCCCGTTTACCGAATTTTCCATCTTTACCCGGGTAATGAACGTTCCACGCAAATTGTTCTGCAACAACATGTACAACAAGCGCATCTTTTTCCGGTGGGAATTGATTGACGCGATTTGCCCAGAGCGGAATTGAAAATCCGATGAGCAGTACAATTTCTACAACGGCAACGACGATTTCCAGATAACTCGACATATGACTTTTCGAGCCAGTGTAATCGGCAGTCGGGTTTTTTGCTTTCCGAAATCGTATTAACACGTACGTATAGAATATTCCCCAACCAATGAATAATGCAAACATGAGCCAATGGAGCAATACGATAAGCTGGTCTATTTCGTGAGCGTGGGCAGAGCCCTCCGGTGGTAAACCTAAAAATTGTTCCATTATTGATTTCCTTTCTCTTCTGCAAACGAAGAATGAGGTGTTGATGATTTGATTTTATATCTGACCATAAAAAAGAAAGAAGTAATTCCTGTAAGTACAAATCCGGTGATTCCTAACATTGCGATAATTGCTTTGTTCATTCCTTCGGTGATGGGTGAATCGGGTGCGCCATAACAAACGGGGCAAGCGAATAATGGTTCATTCATTATTTGGATGGTAATGATGAGCAACGTGGAATAGAAAAAAATTTTTTTCATTTACAAAACCCTTGTTCCTCTTTAAATAAAACTCACGTGTTTTAATTTCCGAAGAAATGAGATTCCGTAAACGATGAGACCAATTCCGGAGAGGAACGAAAGTACTGCAAACACGGGAGCATTTTCATTCAAAAGCCAAACACCGAAACCGATTGCCGTCAGTACGGAGAGAGAAATAAAAAATATATGAAATGTTTTCAGTGACATCAGTTTCTATAGATAATGGGGTCGGAGCTCGTTAAAATTGGGACGAACATTAAGAAAATAAAAAATACTACTGTAAGTAACAACGCCCAGTAAATCATTTTCTTCTCGGAAATCAGATGCATAAAATAACTTGCGACGAGCGAACCCTTCACCGTAGCAATAACGAGCGCGACAAGAACTGTGTAAAAGATGCTTAAGTGTAAATAGGATACTGCTACGGTAACGAACGTTAAGACCATCAGCGCAGCAAAAACGGTGATGTAAATTTTGACGTGTTTTTTTATTTCTTCTGGGGAATGGGAACTCATATTTTCTCCTATAACAAATAAAGAACGGGGAATAAGAAAATCCAAACTAAATCAACAAAGTGCCAATACAAACCGGCAATTTCGATGCGGTTGGTAAAACGCTCGGGTTGTGTGTTCCACATTTTACTTCCGGGACCCCAAAAATAGGTGTTCACAATAATTCCACCGATAACGTGGAGCCCGTGTAATGCGGTCATGGTAAAATAGATGGCAAGAAATGTGTTTGTGCTGGGGTAAAGGTGGTGTTCGAACTTCGCCGAATATTCAAAGTATTTGATGATGAGAAATCCGAACGAGCATAGAATAGTTAAACCCATATAGAGTTTATACTTTTTGAAATCTTTCATCATCAACGACGCCCAGGACATCACCATTGTTACGCTTGAACTGATGAGGACAACAGTGTTTAGCGTTGCAAGAGGTACGTTTAGGATATCATTGAGTTGAGACCAGTCATCCGCTGAACCGATTCTCAAAAGTATATAGGTCGTAAATAACGCTCCGAAAAGCATAACTTCGGAAGCGAGGAATAACCAGATTCCGAGCTTAGCATTGTTTACTCCCGTGTCTTCGCGGGTTTCAATTGTATAAGGTATTTCCATTGTTGACTTTTACGCTTTTTGATGTTGAGGAGTGAAATCATTCTTCTGTCCGGGAACGCTGTATTCGTACGGTCCGCGATGAACTTCCGGCACTGTATCGAAATTTCCATGAGCAAGCGGGGGAGATGTGGTTGCAGACCAATCAAGTGTTGTTGCTTCCCATGCGTTGTCGGAGACTTTTTCGCCTTTCTTAATGCTGCGGAAAAAATTAACGATAAAGAAAATCTGAAACAGCGCCATCACCCATGCCGCAACGGACATTACTTCATTAAGATAGAGAACACTTTGCGCGTGTGCATATTGTTCTCCTCCGTCATACAATCTTCTGGACACACCGGCGAGCCCCTGAATTAGCATTGGGAAGAAAATAAAATTCATACAAACAAATGAGCCCCAGAAATGGATTTTACCGAGCGTCTCATTCATTTTTCTCCCTGTTGCTTTTGGAAACCAAAAATAAATTCCTGCAAACAATGCGAAGATTGTTCCCGGTGCAACAACGTAATGGAAATGCCCGATAACGTAATATGTATCGTGCAAATGAATATCAGAACTTGAAAGACCAAGCGGTAAACCGGTGAGTCCGCCAATACCAAACATTGGAAGGAATGCTAACGCAAACAACATCGGTGTATTGAAACGAATTGAGCCGCCCCACAGTGATATAATGAGCGCAGAAAGAATGATAACCGATGGTATCGAAATTATCATTGTCGTGGTTTGGAAAAATGCACTGATGGTGGAACCCATTCCGGTCATAAACATATGGTGCGCCCAAACGATGAAGGACATAAATCCGAGAAAAATTGCCGCATACACGAGTGATTTATAACCCCAAAGAGGTTTCCGAGTATTGTTTGCAATTATTTCCGATATAATTCCCATTGCAGGTAAAATCAATACGTACACCTCGGGATGCGCCAGAAACCAAAAAAGATGTTGCCACAGTAAGGGAGTTCCGCCGCCGGTATTGGGAAGTATCTGCCCGCTCACTACCAACCCGCTTGGCATAAAGAAACTTGTCCCGGCAAGTCTATCCATTAATTGCAAAACGCCGGCTGCTTCAAGAGGAGGAAAGGCAAGAAGTAAAAGAAATGAGGTAACAAATTGTGCCCAAACAAAAAACGGCAATCGCATAAAGGAAAGTCCTTTAGCCCGTAATTGTACAATCGTAACAATAAAATTTACCGACCCTAATAATGACGAACTAATAAGGAACACCATTCCGAGGAGCCAAATCGTTTGTCCTGTAGTCGCGATATTCGAAAGAGGAGGATAGGAAGTCCAACCGGAATTTGCCGCGCCACCCGGTACGAAGAAACTGATAAGCATAGTTACGCCGCCCATAAAATACACCCAATAACTCATCATATTGAGTTTAGGGAAAGCCATATCGGGGGCGCCAATTTGTAACGGCATCACATAATTTCCGAACGCGCCAACTGCAAGAGGAACGACGCCGAGAAAAACCATTATTGTTCCGTGCATTGCCCCCATTTGATTATAGAACTCGGGAAGCATTATTCCGTCAGGAAAATTTTCGTCACTTGACCCTAAGTACCAAATTAACGCAGCCATCGCAACAAGAGATAACCCGGCTACCGTATTAACAGAAGGTTTAATTCCGGTTATAAAAAGAACGACCACTCCCATCAAGGCGATGGGCGCAATAAAAAAATACATCGGAAAAGCTGCGCCGGGATATGCTAATTGCCAGCGCATTATCATCATAAACATAAAACCAAGTAAGAGAAACATCAGCGCGGTAATGCCGTACTGAATTCCAATTATCTTATGGTCTGTGGAGAAAACGTATTTTCTCCAAAAACTCAGTTCATGATGTTCACTTTGATGAACGTCGTGATGTTGAGCAACAGATTTTGTGTTTGGTTGCATAAGCAGGTTTAAATTTCGTTAAAGTGAAAAAGTGAAAGTATGGGTGCTGAACGACTAACTTTCGCCACAGAAAAGATAGGGTTACTTCGCTTCAAAAGTGAAATCTGCAGCGGCAGCTTTGTCAGTTACTTTCACTTTCATTGTTTGTTCACCGAATTTTTCGTGCCAAGCAACGACTTCGTATTCTCCGGCAGGAACATCTTTAATTTCAAATTTTCCTGTGTCATCAGAAACCGCGAAATAGGGATTTTCCATTACACCAAAATACGATGCCATCCAATTATGGACTTCACATTTTATTTTCACCATTTGTTCCGGTTTCTCGAACGATTTCGTCATTTTCATTCCTTGTTTCGGCTGTGCGATATTAAATTGGGAAGAGTTTTTGGGTAATGCGTGGACATTGTGGAGTGTTGCGTCGCTGTTGGTGATTTCCAGCGGTTGTCCGGCTTGAATTCCCGCAACGTGCGGTGAATACATACAACCTTTTTGGTCGAGAACAACCGGTGTTTTTGGGGCTGGTTTCTTCGGACCATTTTTAACATAAACGAATGCCCATCGCAGTGTGTTATTCGGGTTGACGACTACTTGCTCGGACATAACCGGTTTGCCGGAGTGTAGTTTTACGCACTTTGCATCGGCGTTCATTTTGATTGCGACTTGCTTTGGGGCAGCGCCCTTAAAATTGATTTTACCGGAAATATTTCCTGCAAAAATTAAAGAAGTTGAAAGGAGGGTGAAGGTGAAAAGCGAAAATAGTTTGTTCATACCTGAAAAAAGTTAAGTAATGAGATAAATAAGGTTGTATTTGAAATAAAAGCGGCGAAAAAATATGAAAAAAATTCAAGTGTGCAAACGAATTCCTTCTTTTATATTGCTTCGACCAAAACTGCGTATTGTGTTTTTCCATCAAGGATGTACTCCTGCGCTCGTCGGAGCAAGGACTGCCAATCCTCATCCATTGTATCTTCCAAAGTTTCATATTCCTCCTCGCTTTCACACAAAAAAACTTCAGTGAAAGAATTTTTTTTTGCAGTGTTTTCAAACACATTATAATTTTTGTGCTGAACATTTTGAAAGTAGAGTTTCATCTCTTCGGTCAGAGATAAGTAAGCGGGACGAGCCGCAGGATGTATGTCGTATGAGATTGTAAAAATGACTTTTGCCATAGAATTGTTGAGTCGTTAAGTTTGTGAGTAGTTGAGATTATAAGATATTGAGATTATGAGAAACTGAATACGCTGGTACATTGATTATGTATTCCTAATTCTTCATTGATAATTCCTCATTGTTAAAAACCTGCCGCGCGAACTTCTTCTTCATTCATTCCGAAATAATGCGCAATTTCATGAATCAATACTTCGCGTATTTTATTCGGAATTTCTTCTTCCTTTTTACATACTCCCTGAATATTGTTTTGAAAAAGAAAAATTGTATCGGGAAGCATTGGCGTCATTCCATACCAGCTGCCACGCTGTAATGCTGGGATTCCCTGATATAACCCAAGTAAATGATGTTTCGATTTCAATCCGACACTGCGCAATTCTTTTTCCGTCGGATAATCTTCCACGATGATGCGAACGTTATCAATCTTCTCTTTGAAAATTCCCGGCAGATTGTCGTATGCGAGTTGTGCAATGTCTTCAAATTGTTCACGTGTCATTTTGTGTTTGACTTATACATACCAAAGTTGGTTGATAATATGTTCGTGCGAGAGAACAAATCGTGAAAGTAAGCGAGACATTGAATACGCGTCTCTTCGAACCAGAATAATGATTCCACTCATATCTTTTTGTTCTTCAACATATTCTTTATACAAAATTTCAAAATCACTCGATTGTGTGTAACCAAAGTTAAAGAATGTTGACGAGCAAAATATAATTGTTCCGAATCGCTCTTTCCAAGATTTTTACTTTCTTGGGTTGTCGTTACTGAAATATTTCGCGAACGTAATAACGAAGCAAGAAGTATATTGACATCCTCATCGAGATAAAGTTGTACCACGCAACGGCTCCGGAACTTTATTCTGTTCGATGAAATTTTCTATTTCTTCTTTATTGTCCTGATAATACGCAAGCGCTTCGAATACCTGCGAAAGCAAAAGATGATTGTAGGTTGCAAAAATTTCCTCGGGCGACATTCCCATTTTCCAATTCTCAACAATATCACGGACGAAAATTCTTGTTCCTTGAATTATCGGTTCTTGCGAGGAAGTTTTCCTCGTTATGTATTTATATGCAGTTGATGTTTCTGTTTCCATAATTATATTATTTCAAACTTTGCCGTAAAATGTCGCAGCATCGGCGGTTCCCAAACGATTTTCATTCCGCGAAGTTTTTTTCTGCTCTTATATGATTCAATAATCACTTCAATCACATAATCAATATGGCTTTGTGTATAAACTCTTCGAGGAATCGCAAGACGCACAAGTTCCAGTGTCGGCGCAATGTGCTTTCCTTTTTCATCGTACTTTCCAAACATCACGCTTCCGATTTCCACTGAACGAATTCCTCCGCGAACATATAAATCTCCGACAATCGCTTGTCCCGGAAATTGATGAGATGGAATGTGTGGCGCATATTTTTTTGCATTCAAATATATTGCATGTCCTCCAGGCGGTTGAAGAATAGGGACGCCAACGGAAGAAATTTTTTCACCGAGATATGCCGTCGAACGCAAACGATATTCCAAATAATGTTCATCTAAAACTTCTTCAAGTCCTTGCGCGATTGCTTCCAAATCTCTTCCCGCAAGTCCACCGTATGTTGGAAATCCTTCGGTGATAACCAAAAGATTTCTTGCATTCATTGCAAGTTCATCATTATTCAGTGCAAGAAATCCACCCATATTGACGAGCGCATCTTTTTTTGCGCTCATCGTTGCACCATCGGCATACGAAAACATTTCTTGCGCAATTTTTTTGACCGATTTTTTTGCGTAACCTTTTTCCCGCAGTTTGATGAAGTATGCATTCTCCGCAAATCTGCATGCGTCAAGAAATAATGGAATGTTGTATTTCTTACAAACATTTTTTACGTCGCGAATGTTTTTCATCGAAACGGGTTGTCCGCCGCCGGAATTATTCGTGAGTGTGAGAAAACACATTGGAATATTTTCCCGCCCGTGCTCTTTGATAAATTTTTCCAACGTGGCAACATTCATATTTCCTTTGAACGGCGCAATCAAGTCAGGATTTTTTCCTTCATCGCAAAGTAAATCTGTTGCTGTTGCTCCGCTGAATTCGATATTCGCGCGTGTGGTATCAAAGTGTGAATTGTTCGGAATGAAAATTTCTTTTTTTCCAACAATCGAAAATAAAATCTTTTCTGCCGCGCGACCTTGATGAGTCGGAATAATATGTTTGAGTCCGGTTAAATCACGCACAACTTTTTCAAACCGAAAGAAACTTCGCGCGCCGGCGTACGATTCATCGCCTTCCATTATTCCTGCCCATTGTTGCGCGCTCATTGCCGAAGTTCCACTGTCCGTCAACAAATCAATCAGCACATCTTCCGCGTGGATGAAGAACGGATTATAAAATGCCTTCTTTAAAATTTGTGCACGTTGTTCAACCGTTGTGAACTTAATAGGTTCAACAGATTTTATTTTGAATGGTTCAATGATTGTTTTCACAAATAGGTTTTGGTTCTTTTTAATTTGAGATACTTCATCATTGAACATTCAACATTGGATATTCAGTATTATTGAATGATGAATATTCAATACTGAATGTAGAATGTAGAAGTTTGTATCTCAATAATCTGAAAATAGATAGTGAATTATTCTTTCTCATAATGAATGAGCGAATGTACATCGTATTTTTTCAATTTCTCTCTTCCATTCAAAAAATTCAGTTCAATCAAAAATGCAATGCCGATAATTTCTCCGCCAAGTTGTTCCACGAGTTGCGTTGCGGCACACATCGTACCACCGGTTGCAAGCAAATCGTCAACAAGTAAAATTTTTTCTCCGCGTTCGATTGCATCTTTATGAATTTCAACTGCATCACTTCCGTATTCCAGTTGATATTCTTGCTGAATTTTTTCTGCGGGAAGTTTCTTTGGTTTGCGAATCGGAACAAAACCGCATTTTAATTTATACGCTAATGCCGCACCGAAAATAAACCCACGCGATTCAATGCCGATTACTTTTGAAATGTTTTTCTCCTTATACTTTTGAAAAAATAATTCTACCGAAGAAGAAAATGCTTCTCCATTTTTCAGCAATGTTGTAATATCCAGAAAGACAATTCCCTTTTTCGGAAAATCGGGAACGGAGCGAATAGAGTTTTTTAGTTCAGCGATATTCATACGAATCGAAATGTCATTAGTTCTTAGTCATTCGTGGTTGCTGCAACATAAACTATTTTCACAAAGGACTAATGACAAATTACCAATGACGTTTTTAACGATAAGAAAAATCACATCGTTTTCGACAATTACCATTTCACTTTCTCTTTATTTAAAAACGCGGCGACTCCTTTTTTACAATCTTCGGACATTCGTGTGAGTGCGTTCATCATTGCGGCGTAATCAAGCGCTTGGGTTGTGTCCATATTGTTGATATTGGCAAGCATTTCTTTGGATAGCGCAATGGATGAGCCGCTGTTTTGCTTAATCAGTTTTTCTGTAAACTCAAACGTGAAATTTTCCAACTCTTCATCATCAACTACATCGGTAATCAAACCAATATCGTACGCATCTCTTGCGGAAATAATTTCGCCGCTCAATATCAATTCGCGCGCTCTTCCTTCACCGATTCTTCGCACAAGAAAAATCATAACGATTGCCGGAATAAATCCAATCTTCACTTCCGTATAACCGAATTGCGCTTTCTCTTTCGACGCGAAAATAAAATCGCACACGGTTGCGAGTCCACAGCCACCGGCAAGCGCGGGACCGTTTACCATAGCGATAATCGGTTTCTTCAATTCGTACATTGTTCGAAACAGTTTCATCAGGTTGCGCGAATCGTCTTGATTTTGTTCGAGTGTGTACTGCGAAAGTTTTTGCAGGTATTCCAAGTCCGCTCCGGAACAAAAAACATTTCCTTCCGCTTTTAAAATGATTGCGCGATACGTTCCGTTTCTTCCGAAAAATAAAAACGCTTCGGTGAGTTCGCGAATCATTGCGTCGTTCAATGCGTTGCGTTTTTCAGAACGGGAAAGCGTAATGATGGCAATGCGGTCTTTCGCATCGCATCGGATGGTATCAAATAATCGTTGGGGAAGAGGTGATTCGGTGTTCAAACAGTTTGTGTGTTGTGTAAAAAAAGCAGGAAAAATCTATTGAAATGCATATTCAAAAACAAGAATAAAAACATCAATGCATTTTTTTTGCAACTTCACGCAACTCTTCTTTGGTGAGAAATTTCTGAACGAGAGGAAAGAGAATGTAATTTTCTTTATGAATGTGATTGACGAAAATTTTTACAATGCTGCGGGAAAGGGAAACCAATCGCTGAAGAGATTTATCTTCGTTCGGATTTTTCTTCACTGTCCCGACTGCTTCTTCAAATTTGACAAATTGTTTATAGAGAATTTTATGTTCATCGCGCATTATTTTCGTCGGACCCTCGACATAACGTTCGAGAATCGGAAACAATGCATTCTCCTCTTTCTTGTTGTGGTCGCCCACTTCACGCTTCATATACGATAATCCGGCAATGACTTTTTTGAATGCGTCTTTTGAAAAACCATTTAACGCAAGTGATTTCGTCGCATCACTTAACGTATGAAGATGTTTTACCGCATCTTCGTGTTCCTGCATAAATTCAGCTATCGGGTCTTTAATCGTTTTCACTCGTTGCATAAAAAAATTGTGGACTAATTAAAAGAAATGTGGAGAGAAAAACAAAAGTTTTGGCAAATAGCAGTTAGCAATGAGCATTCAGTATGAGCAATCCAATCTCTAAAACCTAAAACCTATTTCATTCCAACCACATCGAAATCATATATTGAAACAAAACTGTCATCTTCTTCAAACGCTTTTGGTTGCCAGGCACGAACGTGAATAATCGGCTCTTCAATGTTATGAAAATCCATCATCAAAAATAAAAACCCTCTATCTGTGTAATTGGAAGATTTCCATTCCTGCCAACACGATATTCCATAGAGTTCCGGATTTTTTTCATGTTGTAAGATTTTGATACTATCGAAACGAACAGCGATGAACGAATTATTTTTGAACGCTTTGTTTTTCAAGTCACTCAAATAATCTTGCTTAGTTTTTTGCACCATTTTCAATTTGCTTTGCGAGAGTTTTGAGTACGAAGCAAAATCACCATTTTCTTTTTCTTTCAATACTGTTCCGACAAGTATCAACGCATCATCGGAATACACTTTTTCAAGAAACTCGTTGTTCTTCGTGTTGTATGCCATTCGGAATTGTTCAAGGAAATCGAGAATTTTCAAACGCATTGCAGTATCAATTGCGCTTGTACCGTTTTGCAAAACATTTTGATAATCGTAATTAGGAAGAATCGCGCGAACAGAAACGATAATTCCATTTTGAGAAAATGTGAACACTAAACTTTGATTATCGCTCGCCTCCGTTTCTCCCAAATTCACTTTCACCGTAATACTTCGTACATCATAGTAGTATTCCCCCTTTCCCAAAGGGGGATTAAGTGGGATTTGCGCGGGGATTTTCCGTTGTATCATCGAAGGAGAATATTCTTTTCTCGCCGTGTATGCTTTATTCTGCACAACAAACTGCTCGAACGTTTGCAATGCGTTTTCGCTAAAATATTTTTTCAATGAAGTTATATCTCCCGTTCCTTTTTGCAAGCGATTCATTTGCAGCAACACTGTTTCCAAGGTTGACTGTATTTGCGGTTTCAACTGTGGCGCTTCATCTCCACCAACAAGAGAAACTTTTGGTTTGACTTGGGAGAAAGAAATGGTTGAAATAATAAAAATGAAAATGAGAATAATTTTCGTCATAGTTTTTTAACGCAAAGTAACGCGGAGTTTTTTTCAATCTAAAATCTAAAATGTAAAATTGAAAATGTTCAATAACTTTTCTCCATCACCCACGAGTAAATTGTACCAACAAGAAATCCACCCGCCGCACCAACGGAAATTTGCATATACAAATTGTGCTGGTCAGTTTTCTTTTGAAAGTTTGTAGCATCCGTTTGAGTTTTGGACTGTTGGTAGTTATCGAAATTTTTATCAGCAGCAGTAGAAAAATAATACGATGCGCCGACAGAAAGAGCAGTTCCGATAATGCTGTACCACTTTACATTTGCCCATCTATCAATGGATTGCTGGCGAGTTCCTTCGTACGTGAGTAATTCAAAGTTGAGTTGTTTCTTTTCGTTTTCTGCAAGCGTGATTGTTTCCGTTTTATCAAGAAAATTATTTTTCTTTGCCGTGATATTGTAGTTGCCAATCAAAAGCGGAAGAACCAGCGGCGCATTTCCTTTTGCAATATTATCAACATAAATTTCTGCGTTGCTTGCGTCTGTCGGTTCGACAAAAACGGAAACACTTCCGAGCCGCGGCGATGGTGTGAGTGTAAAATTTTTATCGTCGCTAATGCTTACAGTAATTTCTTTGGTAGTGTCAAAATTGAGTTGACATAAATTAAATTTCGTATCTTTGTTCACCTAATATTATGATAACAAAGATACATCAATGCCATGCATGCGAAAGCATTCGTCTCGTAAAAAATGGAAAAACAAAAAAAGGGAGCCCTCGGTATTTGTGCAAAGATTGT
>JAGXRH010000153.1 GCA_018335975.1 Ignavibacteriales bacterium | reverse complement strand
TTTATCGGTTTTATTTTTTCAGATTGATACAACAGGTAATCATTTAAAGAAACGAACGGATACTTGTGTCCCTTTTTCAAAATTTCGTCTAACCGTTGGAACGTCTTGTCTTTCTCCTTTACAGTGTTTAGATACTCACGGGCAATATCAATATGCAAGGCATTATTCGGCTCAAACGATGCAAGAATGGAAAGCGCAGTTTTTATATCCGCATCTTGTAAATGTTCGTATCGTTCATCAAGAGAACTATTGTTAAGCGGTTTTATTTTTACAAATTCTTTCTTCCACGAATCGCGTTGTTCGTTAGAAAGATTGCTTCGGTAATTTTGCAGATTGAACGAGTACGCATACTCGCGCTCAATGCGTTTCGCAGTTTCGTTTTGGATTTTATTTTCCCACACGTTTTCAAACTGCCAAAGTTTTTGCGCGTATTCTTTTTTGTCCAATGTTTTTTTGTTCAGTTGGGCAGTAAGTTTTTCTTCTAATTTTTTCCGCGCGTCGTTTTGCTCTGCAAGCAATTCTTCTTTCGTTTCGTGCGTAATTTTTTCCTTCACGCGCGGGTCAAGTGTTTTCACCCACTCTGCGGGAATAACAAACCTCTGTTTCGTTTCGGGAGGAATAATTCTTTTCTTTACATGCTGCGTGAACAATTCAATCACTTCGGGAATTTGACAACCGGAAATTACTTTACGGTTCACTCCCAACGAATAACCATCATTATCAATTTTGTAGCACCAAATCCATTGTGTCGGTTCTCCTTTTTCAAAGTACAGAATCGAAGTTTTCGCGCCTTGTCCGTTTTTGCTGACAAACACTCCTTGCGGTAAACTGATTATCGCTTTGAGATTCGCTTCTTCCAAAAGTTTTCTCCGAAGCGCACGAGCGCTGTTTTGCGACCACGTTAAAAATCCTTCCGACACGACAACAGCGCATCGTCCTTTTGATTTCAACAATTCAAACATCAGTTTCACAAAAAGAATTGTCGTTTCAGATTCGCGGCTGTATTCTTCCCACACGTTGGGATACGCCGGCTGGTCACGTTCTGCACCAAACGGCGGATTAGCGATAACAATAGATTTTGTATTCGCATCGGTGAGCGGGTCAAACATTTTCAACGAATCGCCTTGCTGAATGTTTTGCGGATTAAGATTGCGAACGTAGAGATTGATTGCCGCCATTTTGCGAATCATTCCCAAGTATTCAATTCCGCCAATTCCCGCACGGTAAAAATGCGTTGCAATATCTTTCGACGGAATGTTTGATGGAGTTTTTGAAAAATAGTTCTTGAAATATTCTTTGATTTCCGGATGTGTACGTTCACCAGGCCACTTTCCATCCTTCGTAGCATTTTCCAAAACGTATTGGTATGAATCAAAGAGAAAACCACCACTGCCACACGCAGGGTCAAAAATAGTATCAGAAAAATCCGGATTAGCGAGAGCAACCATCATTTGTCGAATGTGGTCGGGCGTACGAAATAATCCAATATCTCTCGTTCCTCCCGTTTCCGAAAGAGCGGATTCAATTGCATCGCCTAGCAAATCGGTTTTCAGAATTCGGTGTTCGTCTATCTCAGCAACAAGATTGATGATTTCCGACATATTCCCGCTTTGCACATTCGTAGAAAAACTCGAGTTGGCAAACACTTCTTCAATTAATACAAGTTGGTCTTGCACTTTTTGTGGAAGATTTTCAGAAAATATTTTTCGTGACTTTGAAAGAATTGAAGCGTAGAAGGGGAAAATATTTTGATTGAGATGCGCTTTTATTTGTTCTCCCGTCAGTGAGAGAAGATGTGTAAAGAGAAGTGTGTAATTATCTTTACCAAATAACTTTCGTAGCGGTTGAAATGTTTCTTCGTGTTTGAGTTTGACTTCAAAAATGCGGAGCAGGAGAAGTTCGATAATATATTCAACACGCTGAACCGGAGTACCAGCGGGACGCAACTTATTGTGCAACCGTTTCAGAATGTTATTTGTTTCGTTATCTGCGTAGTGAACTGTTGAGCGAGCCATAAGAGAAATATAATTATACCGCTTGCGCATGAATTACTGGAGAAAACTCTACAACAACTTTTTGTAAATTTTCTCCAAGCAAAACATATTAGGAGTTTATTGCTTTATAAAGAAAGTTGTTTTGCCTTTTCTCAAAATGTTGCCATTAGTTTTGTAAACGCTGGCTCGCATTTAAGATAGTCATTCCGATAATATCTTTGTTTTCGTAACGGATGATAATTTCATCCTCAGTCATCTCAGAATTATCGGCGTGATTTGGCTTTTTGAAATGTAAATACAAAACATCCACTTCGCTGTCATAATGCGCCCAAACAGTTTTGTGCGCTAAAAAATAAGGAAGAGCGTTTGTCATTTCTTTTAATTCTGTTGCTTCCATTGATATGATTTGAAGTAATCTCAGTTTATTTTTCTTGGGCAAAACATACTAAATGTTTATTGCTTGGCAAATCCCACGTTACTTTTCATCTTCTCTCTTTAATAAAATTTCCCGTATGCAACTCAGCAAATGCCTGACGTAATTCTTCTTGCGTATTCATTACAATTGGTCCGCCCCACGCAATTGGTTCGCGTAACGGTGTTCCCGAAACAAGAAGAAACCGAATTCCATTTTCTCCCGCTCGCACCGTAACTTCATCTCCCGAATCAAATGAAACAAGAGAACGATTTTTTGCCCATTCAAGCGTTTCATTACCATCGAGTTTTGTTTTTTCCGTAAGCACCGATTGCGGTTCGGAAGCATCGCTGAAATTTCCGCTTCCTTCAAACACGTAGGCAAATGCGTTTCGCGTTGTTTCTACTTTTAAAGTTTTTCTTTTCCCCGGCGGAACGTACACATCCACATATCGCGGGTCAGCGGCAATGCCATCCACCGGACCTTTCTTTCCCCAAAAATCTCCACAGATTATTCTAACTTGCGTTCCGTCATCCTCAGTAACAACGGGAATTTCTTTCGCTTCCACATCTTGATAACGCGGCGAAGTCATTTTCAGCGACGATGGAAGATTCGCCCACAATTGAAATCCGTGCATTTGTCCTTTCGCATTTCCCTTCGGCATTTCCTGATGAAGAATTCCGCTTCCCGCAGTCATCCATTGAACGTCGCCCGCGCCTAATGTTCCTTTATTTCCCAAACTATCTTGATGCGTAACATCGCCCGCGAGAACGTACGTAATCGTTTCAATCCCGCGATGAGGATGCCAAGGAAATCCCGCCATGTAATCTTTGGGATTTTCGTTTCGGAAATCATCAAATAAGAGAAACGGATCAAACTCGCCGGGATTTCCGAAACCGATTGCGCGATTCAAATGCACTCCCGCGCCTTCAATTGCCGGTTTTGCTTGTATAATATTTTTTACTGAACGTATTGACATAATTTATTTTCTTATGACTGGTTATTAAAACTCGGTGTAAAATTTTAACTGTTTATTTTTTATGTTGAATCATTTGCTATCCAACTCGCAATTCAATTCCTTTTAATACATCCTCTTCATATTGTTTTCTCACCTGTTCGTAGGTAACGGGTAAATCGAAATCTGCAAGAATTGATTCGATGCATGGCTTGGGGTCAAAACCACTGGCGTGACAGAAAAGATGAAACAGCCAGCAAGCATTGAACAAACGCTTTGAAACGAGTTGCACATCGTTTCCTACAATACCAATGTACGACTCTTGTTGTTCATCGATTTTTTTTACCGTTACTCTTTTATCTGCAAGGATGTCGCCCGCGAGAATGGAAAAACGGGCTTCTCTATCATGGAGGAAAAAAAGAACGAGGGGGAACTGTCCCATTTTGCAAAACCAACGGTGATACTTGTCGTCGGATTTCCAATCGTCTTCCTGATAATAGAGTTCGCTTCCGGCAATCTGTTGAAATTTCAGTTCAAGGGAAAACAGAAATTTATCTATAAGATGAGGATAATGTTGGAGCGCGATAACGAGTTGTTGGGGCATCGCAACATCCATTTCATCCACTGCTTCGGGAGGAACATCAATGGTGAACGTGTGTATGTCTTTTCGGGCAAACGCTTCAAACGGTTGTTTCCACTGCGCGATAAGCGGGTTGCCGGGTTGTACGAGATAAATTGGTGTTTGAGGGAGTTTATTCATAGTATTACTTTTTTCATTTACGTTAAATTAGAAAACAACATTGTTATCCGAATTATTCTTTTGTAAAAATATCAATCGTTTTTCTTTAAAATTTCATTTCCGAACTGTGTTAAGTATTTCCATACTTTTGTTGAACCCTACCATCATTTTGTCAATTGTTTCCGATGTATTGTCAATGCTTTCCGTCGCTTTGTTACTCATTTCCGTCGTATTGTTACAGCTTTCCGTCGCTTTGTTAACGCTTTCCGTCGTTTTGTTAACGCTTTCCGTCGCTTTGTTAACGCTTTCCGTCGTTTTGTTAACGCTTTCCGTCATCTTGTTACTCATTTCCGTCAAATTGTCAGTGTCTTCCACCGCCGGAAAGGATTAACTAACAAAGTCAAGGAGTTACTAATGTTATCGCAGAAAATCACACTCACACTTCACTCATTTCCATTTCTTTTTCCACTCTTTGAAAAACTGCTTCTGCGGTTTCTTTTCCTTTTTTCTCTTCTTTTGAGAAATACGAATACATCGCCGGAATTACATACAACGTTAGCACCAACGAAAACATCAATCCGCCGATAACGACAATTCCCAACGAGACTCTGCTTTTCGCTCCCGCCCCTAATGCAAGCGCAAAACGTTTCTTTTCATCACTGCACCATTCCATACCACTTATTCTTCGCCGTCATCTTCAAATATTCTTCTTTGCAATTGTTTTCTACTTCATTTTTCTTTCTGTTGAACCGTATAATACTTTCGGCTCTTCAACGTGAAAACCAATCGAGCGTTTTGGTTTTTCCGGTGGAAGCATCAATTGACGAATCGCTTCAAAAATTCCGTGAATTTGTCTGTCGTGCGTATCTAATCTGCTATCGTGTTCTTTCAGTTTTGCTTCAAGGTCTTTATGCGAGGAAAGTATTTCTCGAAGTTTCACAAACGCTCGCATAATAGATATGTTCACCAATATTGCTCGCTCACTTCTGAGTACTGAAGAGAGCATTGCTATGCCTTGTTCTGTAAAAACATAAGGAAGCGTTCGACGACCTCCCCAACTTGAAATCGCAAAATGCGATGTCAAGTTTTCAAATTCTTCTTGAGTTAACTGAAACATAAAATCCGAGGAAACCGATTGATGTTTCTCTTCACTTGTTCATTCAGCCGATATGTTGGAACTCCGTACATCTCTGCCAGATGAGTATCAAGCATTACCTTTTGTCCACGTAGTAAAAGTATTCGGTTTTCAATTATTTCTTTAGGTATTATTTCCGAATTATTCATTGAGCCATATTCGTTTTGTTATTAAAATTATTGCTTCACAACTTTATTCGTATAAAGTCACTGCATCATTCCATATCGTTTATTCTTCGCTGTCATCTTGATGAAATAATTCAAACGCTTTCTGAAAAACTCGGGATGGTGCCGCGATTCATTAATCCATCCAACACGAAGACGTTTATACGTTTCCGGAAATTTCTGAAAATTCTTCCACACCGTTTCATCGGCTTTTAACTCATTCAGAATATCTTCCGGCAAAACAAATGCTTTTAATTTTTCTGACGTTGAAAGATGTTTCTCTCCTTTTTCCAAATGATGTTTGATGCTTTCTAATCCGAACTTCGTCATCTTTTTTGCTTTGATGAGTTGGCGAATGCGTTCTTTATTCAATTCTGAAAGAACACTGTTTTTTCTTCGCGGGGAATATCGCTGAGCAAAACATTCTTCATCAATCGGTTTGAGCGTGCTGTCAATCCATCCGTAACAAAGCGCTTCTTCTACTGCATCATTGTAGGAAACTCTTGGTTTGCTGCTGTTCTTTTTATAATACACAAGCCAAATTTCTTTTTTCGATTTATGATTTTTAGAAAGCCACGCTTGCCATTCTTTTCTATTCTTCGCGTAATATCTTTCGGTGATTTCCATTTACTCTTTCTTGGGACGTTTCTTCGATGGTTTTGCTTTTGAATTATAATCCAACGCAAGCGCAAGCCAGTATTCCAAATCTTTTTTGTTCTTCGTTCCTTCAGGACTTACAAACACAAATCCTTTCATTGGTTTCTTTGTGAAATCCATTGTGCGGGCACCTTTTTTCTCCAACGCTTTGTCGTGAATTTCCGGGTCAATTCGAGCCATTAATTCATCTTTCAAAACGCCTACACACATTTTTTCGTTGACCATAAATGTTAATCCGCCCATCATTTTCTTTTCTTCAACATTTTTTTGTGGAGAAAGAATTGAGCGCACTCGTTCTGCTAATTGTTCATCGTATGCCATATTAAAGTATTCAGTTGGATAAAAATAAAAATCGTCTTTCGCCAACACGGACTCAGACTTGGTTTCATTTGTCGGGCTAAAAATACGAAAACATTCTTTCTGATATTTCTCTAAAGTTTATTCCGGGAGCGGTTGGGAAGAGCAACGAAGAGAATTGACAATCAACAAATTTCTACCTTTGTTCATTGAGAGAGTATCCTTAAACCGAAGTTCCCTTTTTTTCGGGAGATTTAGGTAAGCGGAATGTTCGTTATGAGCGAGATTGGTGTCAGGTCTTCTCGCCTCTTTATTTCTCTTTTGTTTTTATGAATTGCCGCATACAACGGACAATTCTCGCACCGGTATTTCCGTTCACACAGTTTATATGCGACAATGCCTGCATCCATCCATACGCATTTTAATTCGGAAGCGGGGACAATATTTTGGAGAGCGAGACTCATACAAAAAAAATCATTTATTGCTGCACCAACGGAAATTCAATAAGAGAAACGACATCGCTTGTTTTCTTTTCTGCCGCAAATCGAGCGTGCTTCTCTTCCGGAAATACCGGAAAATATTTTGCGATGAAATGGAACCCGGCGAAAGCAAACGCGACTATCATCATCGTAACGGTAACCTCTATCCAACTTGGGAAGTAGTTTGGCGCGTAGTGTTCCAGCGCAGTAAGGGAAATATTTAACCGGTTGAGAATAAACCCAAACACCACAAATAACGCCGAAACAAAAAGTCCCGTTTTCTGTAACCGCACTTTTGGAATCAACAACAGGGCAACAGGAATGAGGATGCCAACGGAGATTTCCGTGAGATACATTATACTTTCAAAATTGAAAGCAAAAACATACGACCATAATTTTTGATTTGCAACATCTTCAATTTTCAAAACCAAATATACTGCGAGCGCAACCACCGTTACTTTTCCTAACTTGGAAAGAATCAGCACTTCTATTTCTTTTCCGAAGGTGCGCGAACTGTAGTACGATTCAATCATTACCATTGCCGGACCAACGGCAATCGCGGAAAGGAAAAACAAGTACGGAAGATTCGACGAATACCATAGCGGATATAATTTTTGCGGAACGATGAGATATAACGAGCCAAGCGATGATTGATGGAGTGAAGAAAGAATAACGCCGGCAATAACGAGCGGAATAGTTATTGCGTGAAGAATTTTTTTCGGTGTGTGGAGATTGAATTTCTCGAAGACCATCGGAGAAAATTCCAACGCAAGAACAGAGGTGTACAACATCACGCACCAACCGACTTCAAACATCACCGAACGCGGATTCCACATTATAATCGGATGCCAGATATTCCACGGGCGGCCTAGATCGAACATCAGCGCAACCACGACGAGAATATAACCGAGAAATGCAGTGAGAATAGCCGGACGTAAAATCGGTTTGTATTTATCGAGATTGAAAATATACACCGACGCGGCAACAACAAATCCTCCAGCGGCAAGTCCGACACCGCACAACACGTCGAAACCAATCCACAATCCCCACGGAAATTCATCGGTTAAATTGGTAACGCCGCCCAACCCTTGTGTAAATCGTACAAACGTTGCATACAATCCAAGCGCTACAATGATAATAAAAACTGACGACCAAAAAGTTAATCGAGAAAATGTTCGCTGCAACATATTAATTTTCTTTCTTGCTGTTTTCGTGATTTGTTCCGTTTTGCTTCAACGTTCTTTCCATTGCTTCCACTTCCCTGCGGCGATTGGTAAGCCACCAAATTCCCCCGAGTAATGTTCCTCCCCAGAATATGTAATTTGGAATTTTTGAAAGCACCGCCCACGTTAAATCGGGTAAGGGATATTGCGGCAGGTTTGTGCGCATCTCCAACTGTTCAAACGGCTTACTTGCGAGATAGAGAATTGATGCTCCGCCAACTTCATTCATTCCATAAATTGTTGAATGATAGGTTTCCGGGTTTTCCGAAATCCTTTTCTTGGCTTCTGTAAGCAGGTCTTCCAGTTTTCCAAAGATTCTCGCTTCGGGCAGACACGCTTCCACGCAGGCAGGTTTTTCTCCGCGCGTAATCCGCTCGTAACACATATCACATTTGGTAACTTTCGGGTTCACGCTGTTCCATTGATACCGCGGCACATCGAATGGACACGCTTGCATACAATAGCGACATCCGATACATTTCTCCGCATCGTACACCACAGGACCAAGTTCTGTTTTTGTGAATGCACCAACGGGGCAAACAGAAACACACGTCGGATCCTGGCAGTGCATACATAAACGAGGAACAAAAATTTCTCCGAAATTTTGAACGGCGGTATTTTTTTCGGATGAAAGTTTGTGCGCATCGTTTTGAGGAAATCCCCAGCGAGATGCGCAAGAGTTTTCACATTCGTAACAGCCAACGCAAAGTGTTGTATCAATTAAAATTCCGTAGGTGTTCATAAATTTTTCGTCTAACAGTCAGGATGAAAATGTGCTACGATACCGTTTCTTTATTATGGACAAGAAGTAAAAAATCTGTTTCGAACAGTTTCCACGTTTGCTCATCAGCGCTCTCGAGGACGTTTTTCATCGGCAAACCGCCATCATACATCGTTACGCCGTTCGTTCCGTGTGCAAATTGTGGAGTACGGAGAGTGATGAATTCCCGAAAGCGCGTTACTTCTTCTCGCAGCCATTGAACCGCTTCTTCGGCAATTGAAAGAGATTTTATTTCAGTGCTCAAATTGTCCGGCTCAATTGCGGCAATCCAGCCCTGTTGGTACGGTGATGTTTTTACCACATCAGCAGATTCAAGCAGAGTTTCATTTACCGATGAAACTTTTCCAGAGAGCGGTGAAGCAATTGCAAGAGTTCGTTCCCCTTGCGTTAGTACAAGCAGCGGTTCCCCTTTTTTGATTGTTGTCTGCGCAAGAACGGGATGAATGCGGTCAATACTTCCGATAATCTTTTGCGTGAAATCGTCAATGCCGATGCGTGCATTTCCGCTTGGCAACAACTCAACCCACGAATGATTGGGACTGAAAAAATATCCGCGCGGGAGAAGAAATTTTTCTGCAAAAGCAGGGCGCGGTGTTGCCGTTATTGTTTGGCGTGTTTTGACTTTGTGGAGAACAAAATCAATAATGAGGAAAAGAAGAAAGGTTCCGATGACAAAGAGCGCGACCATGGTAAATCTCCAAAATTGTTAAACATACTGTTACTGTAATTGCAATAACTGTTCCAGAAATTTTTCAGCGTTCAATGAAGATTACATTCCTCGATTCCGAGAAATTTTTAGCGATTGGTAAAGGAAATATGGTTGACGAATTTTGAAAGAGGTAAATGCAGTGT
Organism: Ignavibacteriales bacterium; assembly: GCA_018335975.1. Taxonomy (GTDB): domain Bacteria; phylum Bacteroidota; class Ignavibacteria; order UBA10030; family F1-140-MAGs086; genus JAGXRH01. Next base: position 5,949 of record JAGXRH010000153.1, on the reverse strand, counting down.
TGACTTTTTTGTCGGAGGAAATGGAGGGAGAGTGCAAATGTGTATAAATTCAAAGAAGAACTTGCATTTGATTTGTGTCGGAAAAAATTACACTGTTGTTGCGCCTTTCAACATTGGACAAACTCATCGAACTTCCGATTTGAATAATTCTTTGTGTCCTGATGATATTTCAGTACATACATCACCAAGACACAAAAAATACCTGAGGAAAATATCCGGACTGCCGGAGTGTTAATGGTCGTGGTCGTCTCCGTGTTCTTCGTCGTGTCCTTCTTTCTTTTTCTTTCCATCGATAATCGCCTGTTGTTCTTCGGAAATAGTTCCCCCTTTTTCTATTTCTACGCCATTGGCAACAAACACGGTTACAATATTTTCCTTTTTAATTTCTTCTTTTTTTATTGGCGAATTTTTCATTTCACCCGCCATATGTTTTGCCGTAGAGGCGCTCACCTTCTTTTCTTTTAGTTGTCCCTGCACTTTTACTTTTTTCCCTTGCGCATCCCACGGGACAAAAAAACCATAATTTTTAAATTCAACTCGCACCGTGGTTTTCTCATTTTCTAAAACCATCCAGCACCCTTTGTTCTCGCACACTTCGGCAATCGTGCCTTCAAGGAGAACATCGTTCGTGTCATACGGTTGGTTTTGTTTAAGAATATCGGCAAGCGGTTTCGATTTTTCTGTGGAAATTTTTTCGCCGTACGCATCCCACGTGAGGGCATATTTTTCACGAGGTTGGGCTTTTGCGTTTGGAACTACTTGTTCCTGCGCGAAGAGCAATGATGTAGTTATAAGAAATGATAGAATGATTATTGAGAGTTGTTTCATAATGGTATGTCTTTCTGTTTAGTATGATTGATAATAAATCTTGGAAAATAAAATGAAAAATTACTTGAGGAGCAAAAGTTTTTTTGTTTCCGAAAACGTCCCCGCAGTTAATCGGTAGAAATACATTCCGCTGGGTAAGTTACTCGCATCCCACGGTACGCTGTAAACTCCGGGTTGTATGTTTTTGTTGAGAAGCGTTGTAACTTCTTCTCCGAGAATATTGTAAATCTTTAGTATTGTGTGTCGTTGTTCGTGTATCGCAAATCGTATCGTTGTTGCAGGATTAAACGGATTGGGATAATTTTGAAATAACTCAAACCGTTTCGGGATCGCATTTTCTTTCAACGGAGAAACTCCGACAGGAAAGTTTTGGGAGTAAATTGATTTTGCAGCATCGGTAATTGTTCTTGCGACGGTGATACTGTTACGCGCATCCGTTCCTTGACCGACAACATAAGCAATAATAATGTCCACCGGTACATTTTGTTTCAAGGTGAACGGACCGATATTTTCCATTTGTCTCGCGTCATTAGGTGAAGTGTGAATCCAACCGTAACCATTTGGCGTACCCGGTGAAGAGGTGAGCGTCGGGTCTCCTGAATACCAGAACACCGAGTCAATGGAAGTGCAAGGTAAACCGAAAGCACCACCATATGGATCTAAGCAGGGACCAAACTTGCTTCCATCCTTCAAGCCACCAAGCATATAATTTCTTGCCTCAATGTGCGTTGCAGGGTCGCCATGTATTGGGTCGCTTTGCACGAAATTCACAAATGATGACATTCCAAGATTTTTTGCGCCGGGGAAATATTGTGTTCCTAAAAATTTTCCACGTACACTCACTGCCGTATCGAGAGCAACTTCTCCATCATCGTATTGACCATTTCCGTTTGCATCAATAAAAGTTTCACCGGCGATATAAACAACAGGACCTTGTAAAAACGGCATCATACATGTTGGGGCTTGAACACCAAACGTCGGGTCATCACCATCATTCCATGTATATCCTGCATTTCGCACAGTATCGCAGCCAACAAGATCGTCGGTGTAATTACCCATATCAACATCTGCCCACGGTGAAAAATAAACGGAATCCATCACTGCTGCAACAGTACCGCGATTGATAATACGGTATCGAATAAACAAAACGTTAGTTAATGCGCTATCCGAACGGTAAGCAAACATTGATTGCTGAATATCTATTCCTTGCGGGGCAACATTATTCCATCGTCTTTGAATTGAAGGAGTATTGTCATTAAACACACACCATGCAACTTTTTCTCCCAGCAAATCAGGGGCATCTTCCGAGGCATCCCATAGTCCATTTCCATTCAAGTCAACCGGGTTATATTCATTGTCACCATTTCCGTCATAAAACACTGCTCCGAGTTTTACCGCACCTTTCCATTGTTGCCATGAAGAGGAAAACGGAGTGTCTAAAATGTCCACGGCATAAATTCCGGGTATATCACTCGAGTCCGTTAAAACTCGTCCGCTGTTATAATCTTGAACGCGTGAGGCAGAAGCAACACCATTCGCCCAAAGATTTCCATTTGATTTTCCACTCATCATAAATCCTCCGGAGTAAAGAAAATCTTTATCGAGAGTTTGGAAACTCCCGCCTTCATCACCATTGACAGTAACATCTCCAAGCACTCCTTGTGAATTGAAAGGCATTATTATATTGTTAATCCAGAAACGATGATTGTCTTGCAGAAAGAGAGTTGTTCCATCGAATTGCATAAAGTTATTTTCGATGTCCCGCACCTCAAAATAATACGTTACCGATGCGCGTTGAATCGGACCGATGGCACACCCCCAAACACTATCATTTGCCCCTCCGTCATTATGTTGTCCATCGTCATACATCGGAATTGGGCCATTCGTTGTTCCCCCGGCAAGGTACGTTACTGTTGCAGAGGAAATACCCGTTTCGTCAAAAATAGTTGCAGTGATGTTTATCGGTGAGTTTTGCACCGGTTCTGAATTCCCAAACTTAAACATCGTCGGAGGAGGATTGGTATCATTGGCTACATTCATTGGAGCAAGATAAATCTGAGTATTTCTATTCGATAACCAACGGGTAGAACTAAACGAGAGAAACGGTTCGCCATTGAGAGTTGTAACATTTTGTCTTGTATCGTTTCCCGCGTAACGAGTAAATTGCGTCGGCTGACTCCACGTTGTACCATAGTTTGTACTTTTTATAAAATACAAATCGGATAGATAGTTCAACTCGGGAAATGGAAATGTTCTAATCACTTCATAAAACAACCAGAATGTTCCATTGCTCGATGATATTACTCGTGGTCGAATCTCATCTAAAGGCGTAGAAACAATGGTGTCATTATTCATCCACGTTACCCCTCGATCAATGCTGATGGATTGCCATAGGTCGTTTTTCGTGCTGGTCCCTGTACGCGTATAAATTGCAATAAGGGCGGAGTCCATACCTGATGAGATAATTATTGGATAATATGGATTACCCGAAGTAGTAATGTTAAATAAGTTTTCTGTGCTCCAAGAGTTCCCATTATCTGTACTCGTCCGATATCTATTTCGGGTTTGAGAAGGTCTGGTGTATATATAGCTTAGCCATAACTTTCCATCTGTAGTTTGCGTAAGAGAAATAGCATGCCGATTCGTACTTGCGTCAAATAACGTGTTTGGTGAACCCCAACTCAATCCGTTATCATCGGACATTATCGAAATAACAGATAACTTTTTTTGGAAGATAATAATTATCCTTCCGGTTTGTGTTTTCACTCCGGTTAAATTTGCAAGCGAATCTCCCATCACAAGTGTAGTCGGTGAACTCCAATTACTCCCTTCATCGCTACTTATACTTATTTTCAATGTATCATTTATCGCGCCTCGAATACTATCAATCCACACGAGCAATAAATTACCGTTTGCGAGTTCGAGAGGCAGCGATTCGAAATTGTGAAGATAGTTATGCTGATGGGGAAAGCGCGTTATCCCCGATATCAAACTTTTCTGTCCCTCAAGATTCGAGTTAACCACACCTGAATGTTGACGTATGAATGATGTTCTCGATGGTTGTATTTTTGCGTCGTATTCTCCAATTTGCGCATTACTCTTTACAAATGGAACCATCAAAAATAAGACGAGAATGACCGTTTGTAATTTAATCGAAATAAGATTGCATACTTTCATTGTTTTTCTCCATGTATTTAATGAATTGATCCGGATATTGACTTACACGATAAAATCTTTTTTCACCTCAATAAAACCATTTTCCGCGTTTCAACAAACGTTCCTGCCGTTAAGCGATAGAAATACATTCCGCTGGGTAAGTTACTCGCATCCCACGGTACGCTGTAAACTCCGGGTTGTATGTTTTTGTTGAGAAGCGTTGTAACTTCTTCTCCGAGAATATTGTAAATCTTTAGTATTGTGTGTCGTTGTTCGTGTATCGCAAATCGTATCGTTGTTGCAGGATTAAACGGATTGGGATAATTTTGGGAAAGTGCAAATTTCAACGGAGAAGTATTTCCATTTTCACGAACACCAACAGTGGGAGAACCAACGATAAAATTATCGAAGTACACCGGCGTGGGCGTGTTCGGCTCTTCATTTGTTTCGAATAAATACACATACGCAAGCGAGAGATGATTTGCCCAGGTGTTACTATACTTAACCACGCCGTTGATTTTCAGCGTCACCATATCCGCACCGCCAAAAATAAATTCGATTTCTTCTCCCGTAGTATCCGCGGTTTGCCAGAGCGTTGTTACAAATTCGTTTTGCGATTGCGTCAATTTCCAGCCACGCTCATTGATGGGATTTTTCTTCCACGAAAGTTGCAGCCAGTTTTCATTATTATCAGGGCTCTCCCAATTTTTTCGCTTATCGGAAAGCATAATGGAAAACGAATTGTAACTTCCCACGGCGCTGTGGTCAACGGTGAAATGATATTGTCGTTGTTCAAGTCGGAATGGTTTTTTCGACATAACGCCAACGCCAGATAAATCGCCAAACGCATCGCACTGCACTTTTAAACGATTCGCAACACATTGAACAATCGTGTTACCGCCGGTACCGTTAAAATTATACCATTCCCACTGAGCCGGAAAAATAAAATCTCCATCAAATTGGTCATTGGCAGAAGTTTCAGCAGGGACAATATTGAAATGCACTACTCCACCCGGAGCAACATTATCATACGTCGTGTCGGAATACATTCCCGGTGGAAACGGATATTCATCTCTGTCTTCATTCACAAAGACATTATACATCGGCATGCTGGCATTATTATGAACAGGAAGCGAAAATGTTCCGTTCAAATTTATCACCGCCTCCGTCATACTATTGAGTTGCCACGAACCGCCGCTCACCATATAATACCGTGTTGGACTACTACCGTTTTCTGAAACTGTTCCCGTTATAGTTGCATTGGCAGTCAAGCACACAAAGTCAGAAATTTCATTATTCACAATTGAATCGTTATCGCCAATGGTATAATAATGATTATTGGGAATTAAGTAGTTGGGAAGAACTTCATTTGAAACGCCGATGTACCCGTTTCCAGCAGATACCCACGCAATATATTGACCGTTGGAATCCGTATAAACATCACTTGCATCTTCAACCCAAACCGGAATATTCGGAATGGGATTGTCGCTTTCATCCCGCACATAACCGCGGATATACGATGTCGGTCTTCGTAAATGAAAATTCTGTGTGAGGTTGCCTTCGAGAACAAGCACTGTATCAAACGAAGAATACTGTCCCGTCATATCTTCGATGTGAATATAATAGAAGCCGCTATCCAACGGCAACGAGTACAAACCATTCTCATTTGCCGCGTCACCGAAGAAGAGTAATTCATTCATCGCAAATATCCACGCTCCCGGCACAGGTACGTTTTCAGGACTGAAAATCGTACCGCTCATCGTAAAGTCAGCAGCAGGATTTTCAAACGTAAGAAACCCGTACGCTGTTGTATTCCCTTCGGTTGCTTTTCCGATTATTCGCATCGAAGGAATTCCATCGCCGGTTTCAAGATAAATGATAATCACCCCTTGCGTCGGGTCTAAATCCAGAGCGCCGTTGTCAATAAATGTTTCACTGCCCAAGCCAAAATCCACATCGTCAATA
>JAGXRH010000152.1 GCA_018335975.1 Ignavibacteriales bacterium | reverse complement strand
TTGATGGGGGTGCTCGGCACAATCCTGTTTATTCCCATCTACACCGTCCTCTCTGCAACGGCGAAGGAAACGTATCACGAACTCACCAGTTACAAAATTGCACGGGAGTAATGTATGGCATCGCTTATTTTCGACATTGAAACACTCGCTCATCCGCTCACCTACTTCGATGAAAAACAACAGGAGTATCTTTTCAAATTTTGCAAAACAGAAGAGGAGCGCGTAACAAAAATTCAGGAACTGGCGCTCTCACCACTCACCGCATCCGTCATTGCTATTGGTATGGTAAATCCGGAAACTGAACGGGGAAAAGTTGTGTATCTTTCCGACGAAGTTTCCTCCGAGAAGAATGAAAACGAGAACATCGAATTCCTCGCCGTGAAAGAAGAACGGGAAATTCTCTCTACGTTCTGGAACGATGTAAAACATTTTGACCAGATTATTACCTTCAATGGAAGAGGTTTCGACTGTCCTTTTTTGATGGTGCGTTCTGCAGTACTTTCTGTGAAACCGACGCGCAATTTAATGCCCTATCGTTATGATACGAAATACCATTGCGATTTACTCGAACAATTAACTTTCTACAATGCCACGCGGCGATTCAGTCTCGATTTCTATTGTAAAAGTTTCGGAATTCAAAGTCCGAAAGAAAGCGGCATTACCGGACTTGAACTTCCTGCGCTTTATGAACAAAAACGATTCCGCGAGATTGCAGAGTATTGTATCGGCGATGTCTTAGCCACTTCACAACTTTATAAACGATGGAAGGAATTCATCGCCCTTGAAACATCATAGCGAAAGAGTTTCTCTCGACACCCCCTTCTCCGAAGCGGAATTTTTTATCGTTGATGTTGAAACAACGGGACTCTCACCGAAAAAAGGGGGACGGGTAATAGAAATCGGCGCGGTGAAAACGAGAGGAAACGCCGTGGTGGAAACATTTTCTTCATTCGTGAACGGCGATGTTCAGATTGAATATGGAGCATTCCGCGTAAATGGGATTACGCAAGCGATGTTAAATGGTGCGCCACCATTCTCCGGTATTGCCGAACGGCTCACCGAAATGTCCGAAGGGGCTATTCTCGGAGCATATAACGCAAATTTCGATGTCAGTTTTATCTCAAGTGAAATGGAACGGTGCGGAAAAAAAATATTATCCAAAACCATTCTCGATGTTCTTCCACTTGCGCGAAAATGTGTTCCGGGTCTTCCACGCTACAATCTCGATTCTGTAGCAATGGCATTGCAGATTCCGTTCCCCGTACAACACCGCGCATTGGAAGACGCAATTATTACTGCACAGATTCTCTTTCATTGCAACAAACGCATTATCGAAAAAGGGGGAACAACTGTCGCAGACCTCTTTCAACCGCAACGAATGGACAATGTTTCTCCACTTATACTGAAACAAATTGAAGACGCTGTCGCAAATGGGAATAAACTTACTTTCAAGTACTCCTCTGCTCAAACGGGAGTAATTACCAATCGCCTCGTAACACCAAAAAAGTTAGAAACGCCATATCTCGTTGGCTTTTGTCATAAAGCGAAAGCGGAACGAACATTTCGCGTGGAGAAGATTTCGGAGTTAAATGTGGTAGAGTGAGGTCAACTAAATTGTAAACTTTACTCAACTTGATTCCAGACCACCCTCGCTCTCTCCATCAGTTTGCGAATTCACTTTTTCTTCGTTAATTAAACCCGCAATTTTTTCCCGTGTCAAACGGAAACAATTTTTATAGAATCATTCATTTTTTTTTTCACTTACATAGAGGAACCTAACTATGAAACGCCTTTTTTCTCTTCTTCCGATTCTCCTTGTGTTTGTTTTCAGCACAACACTCTTTTCACAAATCCCCGCACCGACAAATCTTACCGTCGGTCCAAATCCGAACACCAACGGCGCATATCTCCACTGGGAATATGTTTCAGGGAGTCCGGCATATTTTAAAGTGTTTCGCGCCGTGAATAGCGATGACAGCGCAGCATTTCAAGAACGCGGCTCATCGCAAATGACTTCGTTCATTGATTTTGAAGTACCAACAGGACACACCTATTACTATTACGTCCGCGCTGTTACGAATGGCGCAATGAGTCAACGAAGCAACATTGCAGTGTACACTCCCGGACCTCCACCGCCTACAGTTGTTGGTACGATAACCGGAACCGTACTCAAAGAGGGAACAAACGAACCACTCGTTGGCGCGTGGTTACGATTTGTTCGTGGAAATAATACCATCGCAGTGCGCGAAGCATCGGTAAATGAACAGGGCGAATACACCGCTCAACTCGATACCGGCAGGTGGAAAATTCAGGCAAAGCGCGAAGGGTATCTTTCCGAATGGTTCGATAACAAACCGGAACAAAGTCAGGCGAATATTGTTATCGTCAACGAAGGACAAACCGTAACTTGCAATTTTCTCCTTGCACAAGCGCCTCCCCCTCCCCCGCTTCCTGCGCCAACAAATCTGACAGTCGGTATTAATCCCGGAACTGTTGGCGTATTTCTCCATTGGGAATATCCGAGTGGCGTTTTTGCAATGTTCAAAGTGTATCGTGCAGTAGATAGTGATGACAGCGCTGCATTTCAATTTCGCGGTTCATCGCAAATAACATCGTTTAACGATTGGGAAACTCCTCCCGGACATACATATTATTATTATGTTCGCGCGTATAGCAATAACAATATGAGTCCGCGCAGCAACATTGCAAGTTTCACTCCCACTGTTCCCGTGTTTGGAACAATTTCCGGAACAGTTGTAAAAGAAGGAACGAATCAACCGCTCGTTGGGGCGTGGTTACGATTTGTAAAACCGAACAATAATAATGCTTCACGGGAAATTTCCATCGGCGAACTTGGTGAATATTCCGTGCAACTCGATACGGGACGGTGGCAAATTCAAGCAAAACGCGAAGGATATATTTCCGAATGGTTCGATAATAAGCCAGAACGTAATCTTGCCGATATAGTCATTGTAACAGAAGGACAATCAACTATCTGCAATTTCGCTCTCGAACAACTCCCTCCCCCTATTATGGGTACGATTGGCGGAACCATCGTGGATGATTCAACAATGCTTCCGCTGGGCAATGTAAATGTTTGCTTTCTCTCGCTCAACAGTACACAGTGTATGCATTCGGTTCGCACCGATTCCTTTGGAATGTATTTGGCAGAAGTTCCGGTCGGTGGGTACAAAATAAAAGCGATGCGCGAGGGGTATGCAGCAGAATATTTCGATAACAAACATTCTATTCAGGAAGCGGATGTTGTGTCGGTTACCGATGGTGGTACTGCGACTGCAAATTTCGGACTAACCGCGATGATTCCTCTGCCGATGGTGCATATCAGCGGAACTGTTACCGATTCTTCGGGAAATCCGATTGCAGGTGCTCTCGTTGCTGTTATGCGGGGAATGAATCACGTCAATCGCGCTCATAGAATTTTAGGAGCGAATGCTCTGGCTCGTGAAAATATTTTTGTGAACGGGTATGGAAGAATGCGCGGTATTGTGTGGCGCGGCGAAACCGATGCCAACGGAAATTACAACGCTTCCGTGCGACAAGGCGGAACGTACATCGTCTTCTCCAACAAGATGGGGTACTTCCCGGAATATTACAACAACAAAAATTCCATTCACGAAGCGGATAGATTAACTGTTCACCACGACACCAGCGGAATAAATTTTTCTCTCGCACTCAACCCGAATGTACAGAATAGTATTTCGGGAATGGTGAAAGATTCTGCCGGTAATGGCGTTCAGGCGTATGTCGTTCTCGTCAAACTCCGTGATGGACGATGGCGCGGTGTTCGCCATATCGGAACGGATTCGCTCGGAAATTATTCGTTCAATTTTGTCATGCTCGGAAATTATTTTGTGAAAGCATTTCCCTCCGCACAATTTGCCCCTGCGTGGTACGATGCAGGAAATTGCGGCTCGAACGAATGGGTGAATGCTGATACGGTTAACGCAAACGGTAATGTTGCGGGAATAGATATTTGCGTTGTTCCTGCTTCCGGAAACGGATTTGCCCGTGTGAGTGGTACCATTCGCGATAATGCAAACAATACTATCACCGGACCGGTTGTTCTTGCAATTTCAACTACGACAAACAAACTCGTCGGTTTTGATGTTGCAGAACAAAACGGCTTTTTTTCCATTGAAAATCTCACACCGGGAACGTATCGCATCGTTGTTGATTACGAAGGAATGAGCACGGAAACTGAACCGCAAGTTACAACGAGTTCATCCAATTCTTTCCACGCCGGAAATGTGAATGTGAAACTCCTCCCTGCAACTCCGTTAGTTGTGGAAGAAGAAACAATCCCATCAAAAATTACACTTGAACAAAATTATCCGAATCCATTTAATCCTGCAACCATTATCCGTTATTCGTTATCTGTTAATAGTACTGTTACGTTGAAAGTCTATAACGTACTCGGTAAACCGATTACGACTTTATTGAATAATCAATTCCTCGCTGCTGGCTCACACCAAGTAGAATTCGATGCGAGCAATTTACCTTCGGGATTATATTATTACAAACTCACCACGAGCGATGGATTTTCAGCAACAAAGAAAATGACGTTGGCAAAATAACATATTAAAATAGATTCGTTCTAAAAGCAAAACCCGATTTCAGAGATGAAATCGGGTTTTTTTTGTTCAATAAATTTATTCGGTTCAGAACTATCGCTTATAATTGCTTAATGTCTCATTCGCAAGATTAATAACGCGCTCCTTCAACTCCTTCGGTTCAATCACTTTCACGCCGTTTCCTCTACTCACAATCCAACTCGCAATTTCTTCGAGCGAGTTCACGGTAATTTCTAAAATGATTGAACCATCGCTGTGTTCGGAAATAATTTGCGATTCCATCAGTTGTCGCGGTTTCAGAATTGTTGTCCACCATTCTGAGAGTTGAAGTTTCACGGTGTACTTTTCTGTTCCAATCCAACTGCGCCACGAAAAACGAAATAATTCTTCCATCTCATTAAGCGAAATTTTATTAAACTTCGTCTCTGTTTCTCTTACATTGCTCAATTTGTCGAGATGGTATTGTTTAATTTTTCCATGATTAAGTGCAAGCAATCGCCAATACCCTTCGCTTTGAAAAATGACAAGAGGAGAAATTTCCATATCGGTAAATTTTCCTCCTTCGGAAATGTAATCGGCGAGAATAGTGAAACTGCTATCAATACAGCGTTGAATGGTTACAATATTTTTGAGAGCACGTTCCTTTTGTTTTTTGAAAAGAAGTGAAGTCGCTTTATCAATAACGGATGTTGAGTTGGAAAGAGCGATGTATTGCGAAATAAATTCTTTGAGTTTTGCTTCATCAATCTTTCTTTCAACGGAAATCCCTTTCCCCTTTGTCGAATGAATATCCACACCGCTCGAGCGCAACTCGTGCAAATCGCGTTTAATCGTAAGTTCTTCGCAGTGAAAAAGTTCTGCCAAATCGAGAATGGAAAATTTCCTTTCGTTGTTCAGCGCAAGACCAACAATTTCAATTTGGCGTTTGAGTTTGGAAGAAGGTGTTTGCATTTCGGAAACCGATGAATCGGTTTTAAATTGTTGACATACTCAAAACCCACATCTTAAGATGTGGGTTAAAATGATTATCGTAATATTCAAGCCACTTCAGTGGCTTTTCGATTCAAAAAAAACCGTGAGCAAAATACACCTAACACAGAAAAGAAAAAAGTATCTCCCAATGATACGAACACAGCAAACAAACACAAGTATATTTTATCGCAAATTATGTTAGGAACGAACTTAAGAAACCACATCATGCTGAATTTATTTCAGCATCTATTGTCGTTTATGTAAAGATTCCGAAACAAGTTCGGAATGACGTTATTTGTTTTTTGGATTTTTAGAACAACACTTTAGAAACTATACAAAGACAACTATGAAATTCTTAGCCATTGATTTTGAAACTGCAAACTACTATCCCGATAGCGCATGCGCTCTTGGATTTGCGCGAGTGGAAAACAATACCATCGTGCAGAAAGATTGCTATCTCATTCGACCGCCGACTCGTTGGTTTGTATTTTCCGAACTGCACGGAATTACGTGGGATGATGTGAAAGATAAACCAACATTCGGTGAGTTATGGAATACAATGAAAACACATTTCCACGATGTGGATTTTGTTGTTGCGCACAATGCTTCGTTTGATAAAAGAGTGTTAGCGGGATGTTGCGCTACGTATCGTGTTGCAATGCCGAAAGTAAAGTTCAAATGCACGGTAGAATATTCGCGAAATATTCTCGGCATAAAACCCGCTAACTTGCCAAACGTTTGCAAAGAACTTGGCATACCGCTCAACCATCACGACGCGGCATCGGATACAGAAGCGTGCGCAAAGATTATGCTCGAAGTTTTTAAACGGTGGAGCAATTAGATTTTATTTTATTCTTACCAATCAATAAATATGAATACACAAGAAACAAAAAACGAACAACCCTGTAACTTTTTTGCAGAATCGTTCGTGGATTACCACTATTATGATTTTGGAAAAACATATCTCTATAATTTATTTACCGGAAATCTTCATCATCCGACAATCCAAGTTTTTCGGATGCTTGGAAATGGTTTAAACGAGTCATATCGTTTGAAGCATATCCTCTCTCTTGATAGAGACGGATTAGGAGGCGTTTTTGTATTCAATGATAGTATTGAAGCAACAGTGTATTGGAGCCACTTCCATTACGAAGTTGTTTTGACAAAATTTATCCAACACGGCATTACACGTTTTCTCTTTTCAGTTTACGGGATGAAAAATGGGGCAGATAAGCCAATGGCGTTAATCAATGAACTCTTACGTGAAGCAACACGTCATTCTTCGGTTGCAAATAAATTTCTAAAAGTAAAATTTGTAATTGACGATGATGACCATACTGACGTTGCTCTGGATATACAACTTGCAAACATAGTAGAAACTTCGTTGAATGAAATATTTTTACCGTTGGAAATAAAAGAGCCGTTGGAATTATACATTGATTGTATCAAAGAGTATCATCGTTTTCAAAAACCGCTGCGATATTTGTTAAGCGGAAAACCCGGAACGGCAAAGACAAAAATTATTCGCGCAATTGCAAACGAGGTAAAAGGCAAAGCAACGTTTATTTTTAAGAACGGTTCCGAAGGTGATGTCAATTCCGTGTTTAGCTTTGCAGAAAGTTTTTCTCCTGCTGTTATTTGTATTGATGATGTTGATTTGCTTGCCGGAGATAGACGTGATGGACGTTCACAAAAGTTAGCAGAATTTCTCCAGCATCTCGATGGATTTATCGGCAACAACGTTTTTGTTCTCGCAACAACAAACGATAAAACGTTAGTGGATATTGCCGCAAGCAGACCGGGACGATTCGATATGATTCTTGACGTAAGCCCGATAAAATCAAACCATTATTTGCAACTTGTCGAAAATAAATGTTCGCTCCCAGAAATAGTTTCCTTGTTTGATGATGAAGTATTAGAAGCATTAGAAAGAAAAAACGTAACGGGCGCGTTTTTGGTAAATCTCGTTAAACATTTGGAGTTAGTAATGAACATCGGCAAGAAAATTATTGATAGGGAATATGTACTGCACACATTAGGTAAATTGAACAGCGGGTTTTACAAAGAGCCGGAACCGACCAATGGAAAAGTTGGATTTGAAATGATGTAGAAAAAACTTGATAAACTGATTCAGTTATTAGATAAAAGAATGGAAAAAGAATGAAGTGTTTGATTGTAAAGAAACAAATTCGTAATTTCTTCCCGAAAATCTACCACTTACAACGTACCGGAGATAAAAGCAATGCAAACAATGAATGAGAGTGAAGAAAACATATCATGTTAAAATATGAAGAGAGGATTCAAGAATCCTTACTTGGAATAGAGAATGAACAAAGTGATGTACTAGCATTTATTCTAGAAAATGATCCTTTGTTATTACAAATGTTTCTAAAACTCTGGATGCCGGAAAAATTTGATTTTAATAATGTTGAATTAAAAAAGAAGTTTGAAATTAAACGAGAGGATTCAAAAACCGAAGGTCGATATGACATAGTTTTTGAAAGTGTCGATTTTATTTTCAAGTTAGAAGTAAAAAGAATGGGGAGAACCGATTTAGATGATAAAAGTGTTAAAAGTTTAAATCGTTATTTATCTGAAGCAGAAAAATCGAGTGTTAAAACTAAGATAGGTTTGCTGTTTGATAATTTGGAAATTAGTAAAAAAGAAATCATTGACCACCCAAATTTCACGAAAACTGTACCATGGAAAGATGTTGTAAATACTCTTTCTGAAAGAATAAACAAACCACCATTAAAATTGTTTCCGCCAGAAAATGTTCTTTTTATGGAAACATCTATTATTCAATATTTTAAAGAAAAGGATAAAACCCCCGTGGATACTTTCGAACCAATTAACCTAAATGATTTCTTTGCATTTTCTATGAGGAATGTAACGATGGAAAAATTCAAGAAAATGTTAGAGAAAACTGTTTCAATTAGAGCAAATCAGTTTCTAAATTTTAAAATAACTGCTCGACCTTTCCAAGACGCATACGGGAGATACGGTTTGAATCTTGAGCATAAGACTCATCCAGAGACAGTTAGGGTTTTTTTTGGCTTTTTATTTCCAGACATAACTAACGGAAGTGTGACCTTATATTCATTTATTGAATCTAATCCAATTAAGAATGAAGAAAGTTCTTCTAAATTAAAAGACTCAATTAGAGCGAGTTACGATGAAATAGCGCAAACTAAAAAACTGCGCGATGGTTGGTATAGGAATAGCTCTGATACTGATTGGCAAATAGTCCAAAGGGTCTCACCATTTACATTTATATTAAATGAGCCAAACCTAGATAAACAAATTGACCTGTTAAACAATTGGTTTGACGAATGTCAAGAGGTTTTTCAAAATATTTTTAAAAAAGTAAAAATTGACAAATAATTTCTTTCTATATAAACTTAAATGTTCTTTCACTAATACACACACCTCGTAATATCAATTCCTTTTTTATTCAATTCCGCTTTCTCCTTTCTTCCAATTGAGCATCACGTAATGTAATTTTGTGAGCTTTGTGTTTTTGTGTCTTGGTGGCGAGTAAATTACTTTGCCACTAAAGCACGAAGGCACAAAAGTTACACCAACAAAAAGTATCATTCATTGATACCATCCGTTCTTTCCATTCTCCATATTTTTCTTTCTCACCAATACCCATAAATAAAGTTCCTAACTTCAACCTCGGTTCTTTTTTCATTCCACTTTTTTGTTTTTGTCTCAACAACGTTTCCGTAATCGTCATAGCGGAAAAATATAATTACTTCACGCATTTTTTTGTTTTCTACAAAATGGATGAAACGTTTACTTATTTCTTTTCCCTGGTTGTTGTACGTGGAATAACATACGATGCGACGTTGCTTTGAAGTGGAAAAACCTATCTCCTTTGTTTCCTGATTTTTCTCATTGAACCTCGATTCCGCATGCAGTTCTCCATTTTCAAATCTTCTTATCTTATTCCCTCGAGCGTCGTACTCATAATCCCAACAAACTTTGAATGGATTTTTTTCATCAAAGTGTTGCCAAATTTCCTGTGTCAGTCTGTTTTTCTTATTGTATGTATAAGTCTGTTTTGCCCGTAATGTACATTCCTCGCCGCCATCATAAGCAAAATGAGCCATCTCAATCAATTTTCCCAACGCATCATAATGATAAATGTTACGGTATGTTGGAATATCGTTTTGCCAAAATCTCTCGAGAAACGGTCTTCCTTTTTCATCATATCTTGACTTCACGACATCGGTAATTTTTCCTTCGCGATTATACTTTTGTTCCAATCCACGAATGCCGGAAGCAGTTTTTGTGTACGAAGAAATTGAAAGTGATTCTATTTTTCCATTGTCGAAAAAGATATGGCGTAGCGTTCTTCCTTGTTCATCAAATTCTTCTATACTTTGCAGAACGTCAGAAGTGGTTTTTCCATTCTTCGTTTTCTGTTCTGTTTCAATACAGATTTTTATTTTTTTCGTTTCAGTTTTCATTTTCATATAATTTTTTTTCCATAAATCTACTTGATTAAACAAGGTTTTGCAGTATCATTCGGAGATACTTTTTTATGCAGCTTTGTGTTTTTGTGTCTTGGTGGCGAGAAATTGTTTTTTGCAGCTAAAGCACGGAGGCGCAAAAAATTACACCAACAAAAAGTATCATTCATTGATACCATCCAATGTTTCCTCTCTTCATATTTTTCTTTCCAATAATTCAATCCAAAAACCCGACAGGTTTTATCTAATAATTTCGCTGTTTATTTTTTGATTGAAAGAATTTTTGGGAATAAACCTGTCGGGCTTTAACAACATTTTAAGAAAGAAAACATTATGCCACTACTTAACAACGACAAAATCTACGGTAAATTTATTGATGGCGTTGCCGTCATTTACAAAAAAAGAGAAAACGGTTTTCAGAAAGGATTACTGTTTGAAGATGGAACAGAAAAATATTTCCCGAAATGCGATTTCGATAATTTCTCGTGCGGGCTTGCGGTATTCTGGAGTTGGGAAAAAACTGAAACCGAGCGAATGAGTTACATCAATCGCAAAGGTGAATTACTTTTTGAGCCAAAAAATATCGCTGCAAGCGAATTTTCCGAAGACCGCGCTTTCATTTATGACATTGATAAAAACATTACTGTTTTGATTAATACAACCGGAAATGTTGTGAAAGAGTTTGATGAAATTTACGATACCGGATTATTTTCGGATGGAGTTGCAAGCGTGCGTTTATTTGAAGACAAACGAGAAGCGATGGCGGAAATTGTGAAAGAGGGACACATAATTTCCAAAATTCACGAAGCATTTCCCAGGCACACTATCAAAGTCGGTTATGTCAATCGCAATGGAGAGTTTGTTGTTCCGCTCGGATATGAATACGCTCCGAGAGACGAAATGGATGCTTTCAATATAGATTCAGATTGTTACGAAGGAATGATTCTCGTCCGAAGCGGAGATAAATTCGGCTTCATCACAAAAGAAAATATTCTTGCTGTTCCGTGTGTGTACGATTTTGGCTATCATTTTCACAACGGAATGGCGGCAGTAGAAATAAATAAAAAAATCGGTTTCATAGATAAACACAATAATATCATTCTTCCGTTTGAGTATGAATCGTTTGGTTGGTCGAAAGATGGAATTATCGGACTGAAGAAAAATAACGTGTATGGATTTCTTGACGAACAGAGAAATGAAATGTTACCGTTTGAATATGAAGAAGTAAATTGTTTCAGCGAAGGAATTGCAGCGGTAAAGAAGAATGGAAAGTGGGGAGCAATTGATAGACGCGGAAATATCATTCTTCCGTTTGAATTTAATTATCTCACCGGATTTCACGACGGCTTGATTGAATTTCGCCGAAATGATAAATTGGGATTGATGAATCGCGAGGGGAAAGTGATTATTCCCGAAGGGTATTTACAGATAGATTATTTTGAAGAAGGAATTTGCAAGTTGTGGCAGCGGACATCGAAAAGCGACGCAGATATTGTTGCGCTTGCGGATAGAGAGGGAAATCTGTTGAGATTGGATTTATAATTTGATTTGCATCTTAATTTTCAATTTTTAATTCCTAATTCTAAAAAACTACATCATCCCCATCGGGTCAATATCAATAATCATTTTTACCTGTTTCGATTTTCCGTATTCCGTTTCTTTAAAAAGTTGAATCGTCTTACGTATCGAAGAATGTAAATGCGTTCCGCTCGTATCTTTTTCGCGAGGACTTTTGAGAAGAATGTGAATCCGATACATTCCATTCAATCGAAACAATAAAGGGGGAGCCGGTCCGAGAATGTGGAGAGTTCCATTTGAGTTTTTTAAGAGATGAGAAAAAACATTTGCGTGTTCGCTCACCTCATTTTCTTTCTTTCCGCGAAATTCTATCATTGCTATACGCGAAAACGGTGGATAGAGACGTTCCTTTCGATGAAAAAACTCGACACTAAGAAATTTTTCGACATCATTGTTTACCACATAATTCAAACAATAATGCTCCGGCTGGTATGTTTGAATCACGACTTCACCCGCGAGCGAACTTCTTCCCGCGCGACCTGCAACCTGCGTGAGAAGTTGAAACGTTCTTTCCGCCGCACGAAAATCGGGAAGAAGCATTTGCAAATCGGCAGAGATTACTCCCACCAATGTTACGTGAGGAAAATCCAATCCCTTTGCTACCATTTGTGTTCCGAGAAGAATATCATACTCCCGTTCACCGAACTTTCGCAAAATCGTTTCGTGCGAACCTTTCCCTTTCGTCGTATCCAAATCCATTCGCACGACTTTTGCAGCAGGAAAATGCCTCTTCAATTCTTCTTCCACTTTTTGCGTTCCGATTCCTTTATACAAAACGCGCGGACTCCCGCACTTCGGACACAACAACGGAAGTTTTTCCGAAAAGCCGCAGTAATGACACCGCAACAATTGTTTCGGTAAATGATACGTGAGCGAGACCGAACAGTTTTTACACACCTCCACATTTCCGCACGTCGTACATTCCACAAATGCCGAAAAGCCGCGTCGGTTTTGCAGAAGAATTATTCCCTCATTTTTCTTCAACCGGTCTTCGATATGTTCCCGCAGAAATGATGAGAGCGAACTTCGATATGGCTGTTTAATTTCCTTCGCTTGTTTTTCGCTTGTTGCTGACTGCTGATCGCTCCCTGCTCCTTGCTCCGTACTCCCTGCACCCTGCTCCTTGCTCAATCCTTTTCTCATATCCACAATTTTTATTTCAGGAAGTTTTGCATTATCCACACGTTCGGGAAGTTCGAGCAATGTATATTTTTTTTGTTGTGTGTTGAAAAAAGATTCTGCCGATGGAGTTGCAGAGCCGAGAAGAACGACTGCATTATTTTTCTTTCCTCGTACAAGGGCAACATCCCGGGCGTGATAATGCGGCACCATATCGTATTGTTTGTACGAAGATTCATGTTCTTCGTCCACCACAATTAAACC
>JAGXRH010000151.1 GCA_018335975.1 Ignavibacteriales bacterium | reverse complement strand
TTAATTCTCACCTATTTTTTTTTCTTGTGGAAGGGGAGCAAACAAACACGCACGGCGCTTCTTCTTCTCATTCCGCTGATTATTTTTTCTGACCAATTGAATAGTTCGCTCCTCAAAAATATCTTCGAGCGTCCCCGCCCCTGTGTATCATTAGAAAACGTCCGATTGCTCGTTTCGTGCGGCTCCGGATATTCCTTTCCTTCCTCCCATGCGGTTAATAATTTTGCAATCGCAACGTTGTTAAGTATGTATTTCAGAAATTATCGAATTCTGTTTTTCGCTTTTGCATCTCTCGTTGCATATTCCCGCGTGTACGTTGGAGTTCACTACCCGTCGGATATTATTGCCGGCGCTCTCATTGGAATATGTTGTGCATACACACTCAATTGGACCTGGGAAAAAATACAGACTTCTTATTTCCCGATGTTGAAGAAAGAATAAAGATATGTCATCAATTCTCACTTCCTCCAATCATCACAGCGAATCTCTTCGGAATTATTTCTTGATGGCTCTCTCGGGATTTCTTTTCGGGATATCCTTTCCACCGAATCCCGTCGGCACATTTGCTTTCGTTGCATTTGTTCCGCTCCTGCTTGTACTGCTTTCTTCAGAAAGCTTATCCCGTTCGCTCCGCTATTTTTACGTGATGATGTTCGTTACGAGTTGCGTTTCGTTATACTGGATTAGCGGCATTGTACATCTTCGCGACAACTATTTACTGCTCGCGGGAATATTAGTTTTACTTTCTCATCCTGTATTCTACTTCCTTCCAATCATTGGTTTTGTTTTCATAAGAAAATCATTAGGAGAGAGAATCGCGCTCTTTGCCTTTCCCTTCCTTTGGATAACGAATGAATACTTTCGCGCACATACGGACTTTGCTTTTCCGTGGCTTACCGTTGGGAATACGCAAACGTACGATTTGTCGTTGATTCAGTTAGCATCCATCACCGGCGTTTATGGAATTTCGTTCCTTGTCCTTTCGTTCAACGTAATTGCAACATATCTTTTTATTCAAGTAGCACAAAAAAAATGGAACACGCTATCGTTGCAAACCGGAATCTCCGTGCTTCTCCTACTTTCACTCTATGCAATTCCCAAAATAACCGGAAAACAAATACTCAACGAGCATCCGAAAAATAACATCCCCGCTCATCCGTTACGCGTCGCTATTGTTCAACCGCACATTGACCCGTGGAACAAATGGGATAACTCGATTGATTTTCAACTTACAATACTTCAGGAAATGAGCAGGGAGATTATTCCTTTTCGACCCGATATTATTGTTTGGCCCGAAACCGCTATCCCCGTTTACATTTTAGAACCAAGTAATGAAGTATATAAAAAACAAATTGTGGATTTCGTTGATTCGAATCATTTCTCCCTCTTTACCGGTATTCCTGATGTAAAATATTATGATAACGAATCGAGCGCTCCATCGAGCAGCAGGATAATCAAAGATTCAGACATTCGCTATGATGCGTTTAACTCTTCGATGTTACTGACACCGCACTCGGAGAAAATCCAAAAGTATGCAAAGATGGCGCTCGTTCCTTTTGCTGAAAGAGTTCCGTACGCCGACGTTTTACACTTTCTCGACTTTCTCGAATGGGGTGTTGGAATCGGCGGCTGGGGGAAAGGAAAAGATACAACCGTGTTTCAATTTCAAACACAACGGGGAACGACCGTACGGTTTGGAAATATGATTTGTTACGAATCCATTTTTCCGCAGATAGCAAGCGTATTTACAAACAAAGATGCTGATTTTTTCACCGTAATTACGAACGATAGTTGGTGGGGAAATACCTCCGGCGTGTATCAGCATCTTCGGTACTCCGTGTTTCGCGCAGTTGAAAACCGGAAATGGATTGTTCGTTCAGCGAATGGCGGTGTTTCTTGTTTCATTGACCCGTACGGACGAATGCACAATGCTACAGATTTTAATACGCGACAAGTTCTTTTCAAAGAGATAGAACTTATGAAAGAAAAAACCTTTTATTCTTCGCACCCGGATTGGTTTGCGATTTGGTGCGTCATCATTTCCGCATTATTTCTGGCAACCGCAATTACCAAAAAATACTTTCCCATTACATAACTTCTACATTCTACATTGAACATTCTACATTTTTAAATGCAAAATAATCAATGTTCAATATCCAATGTAGAACGAAAATATAGAATTAACTCAAAAAATTATGACTCTACAATTTATTGACTTACGAAGCGATACCGTAACTAAACCCTCTCTCGCAATGCGAGAAGCAATGGCAAATGCTGAAGTCGGCGACGATGTTTTTCTCGAAGACCCAACCGTGAACAAATTACAATCGTCTGTTGCAGAATTACTCGGTAAAGAATCCGCACTCTACGTTCCTTCCGGTTCGATGAGTAATCAGTTGTGCATCAAAACGCATACGGAAATGGGCGACGAGGTTATTTGCGAAGAAGGCGCGCACATATTTAACTTCGAAACTGCAGGACCGGCATTTCTATCCAACGTTCAGGTAAAAACGTTGAAAGGAATCCGCGGCGTATTTACTGCCGAACAAATCAAGCAAGTCATCCGCCCGAAAGTCTATTATATGCCGACCACAAAATTGATTTCGATTGAGAATACGCACAATCGCGCCGGCGGAACAATATTTCCACTTGAAGAAATACAACGAATCCGTGAACTCGCGTTAACTGAAGGAATCAAAATGCACCTCGATGGAGCGCGACTTTGGAATGCCTCGATTGAAACAGGCATATCACCAAAAGAGTACGCATCGTATTTCGATTCTGTTTCCGTTTGCTTTTCCAAAGGATTGGGCGCGCCGGTCGGTTCAATGCTTACCGGAGATAAACCATTTGTCGAACGTGCCCGTAAGTTTAGAAAAGTTTTTGGCGGCGGAATGAGGCAAGCGGGAATCCTTGCTGCGGCGGCGTTGTATGCAGTTCAAAATAACCGCGAACGTTTGAAGGAAGACCACGCAAAGACGAGATATTTTGCAAATGCTATTGCACAACTCTCTTCCCTTTCCTTCGATACAGAATCGGTGCAAACAAACATCATTCTCATCGAAACGGAGAAAACCGGTAAAACTCCCGCAGAAGTGTTGGCAATGCTGAAATCAAAAAACGTATTACTCACGCCGGGAAATTACAACAGCATTCGCGCAGTATTTCATCTTGATGTTTCGATGGAAGAAACCCAGCAAGCGGCGACCGTATTTCAAGAACTTTTTAAATAAATTATACTATCATTTGTCATTTGTTCTTGGTCATTCGTAATTCTTGATAAACTAATTACCAATGTTCAATTACTAATTACTCCGTATGGATAAAAAAGATTTTAAATTTAAAACGCAAATTCGCGTTCGCAATTACGAAGTGGATTGGCAAGGAATTGTCCACAACGCAAATTACCTGCTCTATTGTGAAATCGGACGTATTGAGTATCTCAAACATCTCGGAATCAAGATTGATTTAAGCACGATGCAAAGCGATTCCCGCGTTGTTCTCGTGCGGAACGAAATTAATTACAAATCGCCCGCAAAGTTTGATGAAGTACTCAATATCTATACCCGCATTGCCAAAATAGGCAACACGAGTTTTATCTTTGAAGGATTCCTCGAAGAAGAAAAAACGCAGCGACTTGTTGCGGATAATGTTGCGTATCACGTGTGGCTCGCGCCAAACTCCGAAGAGCCGATGACCGTGCCGAATGAGTTCAGGGAAAAAGTGAAGAAGTTTGAAGAATTGATGAAAATGTAAAAGTGTAATTGCTGTGAGCCATCTCGGAAAAAACGGGGAAGGGGTTTTATGAGTATTGAAGATTTCAGATTTTAGATTTGCGAAGGTATCTGAAAACCAAAAATGATGTGTCATTCCGAATTCCGCTTAAGCGGGATGAGGAATCTTCTATAAACGAATGTATATTTTACTAACTTTTTTATTATGAGGTCAAAATGAAAAACTTATTTCTTATTCTCACAATTGCTTTCTTCTTTTGCGGATGCAAGAAAGAAACAACAACAGAAACAAAACCACCGACTAAACCTGTTGTAAAAATACTATCACCCAAAAATAATGACGCAATACTTGACAGCACGATAATTGAAGTAAGTGCCACTGACGATAAAGGAATTGTAAAAGTTGAAATTTATATTGATAACACACTTGATTCAAACAGAGTGTTTGTTGTGTCTCCATATCGTTGGGCTTGGAATACTCAAGAACTCCAAGACAGTAGCGTGCATACTATTTATGCAAAAGCGTATGACGGCGATGGAAATGTTTCCAGTACACAAGTATTAACCGTTACAACATACTGGGGTTTGCCCACTAATCTTAGTGCATTTTTTTCAAGTGAAACAACTGCGGTTTTAACTTGGGAAGATATTTGTCGAATAGAAACCGGTTTTGAAATAGAAAAGAGAATAAATGATAGTACGTTCAAAAAAGTAAAAGACGTCGAACCCAACTCCACGACAACGAATATCAAGGGAATTTATCTTTCGACAAGCACATATTCCTTTCGAATACGTGCGATTAAAGGTTTAACAAAAAGCAAATTTTCAAATATTGCAACTACTATACTTGCTTTTCCTAATCCCTCAAACTTAACAATCACTTCAATCTCGGATACAACTGTTACTTTACAATGGCAAGATGATAATAACTTCGAGTCAAAATTTTTGATAGAACAAAGTAACGATGGAAATAATTTTATTTTGATTGACTCAACGAATGCTAATATTACAACTAAATCAATTCACACCACATTCATACTTAATTCTGCTTACTATTTTAGAGTAAAAGCAAAATCAAAACTCAATGAGAGTAACTATTCTAATACTGCGCAAACAACTTTTATTTTACCAGAACCTACAAATCTGAATGTAACTTCAATTACTGAAACCACTCTATCTTTACAATGGCAAGACAACAGCAACTTTGAAACAGGATTCTTGATTGAGCAAAAAGAAGATAACAATTCTTTTCAACTCATTGACTCTACTTCATTCAATACAACTGCAAAAAATATCAACGGGATTTTCCTCACACAACATACATATTCATATCGTGTGCGTGCTAAATCTAATTTGGGATTTAGTAATTATTCTAATACAGCACAAACGACTTTACAGTTTCCCGCTCCATCAAATCTCACAATTACCTCTTTTCTCGAAACTTCTATTTCACTACGATGGCAAGATAATAGTTCATTTGAAACTGGTTTTCTTGTTGAAAGATCTATCAACGGCTCCAATTATGACTCTGTTGGGATAACAACTGCAAACGTAAATACAATTTCACTGCAAGATGCCTATTATACAACAAACACTTATCGTTTCCGAACAAAAGCATTTTCTAATTTAAATAGAAGTGATTATTCTAATGTTGTGTTAGGGACAGTAAATTTTCCAAAACCGACAAATCTCACTGTTGTTTCAGTTTCCGATACTTCCATTTCTTTACAATGGCAAGATAATAGTAGTTTTGAAACAGAATTTTTAATTGAACAAAGCATAAATGACAGTAATAACTTTACTCTTGTCAAAACAGTTGGTGCAAATACAACATCAACATCGCTCGCGGGGACATTTTTGTCAACTAATTCTTACTATTTTAAGGTTCGTGCGAAAACAAATATTAATTACAGTGACTATTCTAATATAGTCGTTGCAACACATACGTTTATAAAAACTTTTGGTGGAAGTGGCGATGATGGAGGAAATTCTGTTTTGCAAGCAGGAGATGGTGAGTTTATCATTGCAGGTTCTACCTATACGGATGTCTATCTAATCAAAGCTGATGGAAATGGAAATCAAGTTTGGGCTAGAACATTTGGAGGAAACAGCGGTTGGGCATCGTCTGTTCAACCTACAAATGATGGAGGATTTATAATGTGTGGTACTACTGGAGGAGGAGGATGGCGTAATATCTATTTAGTCAAAACCGATGGTGATGGCAACCAAGTTTTTGCTAAAACATTCGGTGGTAACAGCAATAATTACGGTTCTTCTGCACAACAAACGAACGATGGTGGATTTGTAATTGTTGGAGTAAGGTATTTTGACCCAGTTGATTCTGATGTTTACCTCATCAAAACTAATTCAAATGGAGATGAAATTTGGACAAAAACGTTTGGCGGAAGTGAGCCTGACCAAGGTTATTCTATTCAACAAACTGCTGATGGTGGATTTATCATTGTTGGTTCTACAAGTTCCTACGGTGCAGGGGGTAATGATGTCTATCTCATCAAAACTGATGAAAATGGTAACGCACTCTTCTCCAAAACCTTTGGCGGAGGTAGCAATGATTATGGTTATTCCGTTCAGGTAACAAGTGATGGTGGTTTTATTGTGTGTGGTTCTACTCAATCTTTTGGTACTGGTAAAGTTTATTTAATTAAAACCAATGGAAATGGGGGTCAAACATGGGCTAAAACTTTAGGAG
>JAGXRH010000150.1 GCA_018335975.1 Ignavibacteriales bacterium | reverse complement strand
TGTAGAAAAGTAATTTTTCTTCCTCAATTTTGATGGAAAATAAATCCCGAGTTTTTTTCGGATTTAGTTGATTATTTTTTTGATTTTCTTGAAATCAAATTCTATATTAACCCCCGCTTATTGCAAATAATTTCATCTATTGACCTTGAGAAGAGGAAGGGTAAAAATGTTACAGGAAACGATTGATGTAAAGTTTCTACGCCAAGTTTCAATTTTTGGCGGTTTGAATGAAGAAGATTTATTTAAGATTGTAAATATCGGGTCGCGCAAAAATTATCCGAAGGGAAGCGTTATCGTGATGGAAGCGGAAATCGGCGCTGCGATGTTTACCATAATTTCGGGTAAAGTAAAAGTAGTCCGCTCGGATGGAGAGGGCAGAGAAGTCATTCTTTCCATATTAAGCGAAAGTGACGTATTCGGTGAATTATCACTCCTTGATGGTCATGCGCGTTCTGCCTCAGTCATTACAACTACACCGACAGATGTTTTTGTTATCCACCGTCAGGATTTTATGCACCTTTTACATGAATATCCTTCCATTTCCATTGCGCTGTTGAGTGAACTGGCGTTACGATTACGAAAAGCAGATGCACAGATAAAAAATCTCTCGCTTAAAGGGGCAGAAGAACGTGTTGCAAGCGTTGTACTTCAACTTGCGGAAGAAGTAGGAAGAGTGAAGCATGGCCGCGTTGTGATAGATGATTTACCCGTTCAACAAGATTTGGCAAATATGGCAGGGACCTCGCGAGAAACTTTTTCACGGATGTTACATACCTTTATAAATCAGGGGGAAGTAACTCAACAGGGAAATACTTTGATTATCAATGATTACGAGGCATTTTCAAACCTCCATAAATAATAACAGCTGTAATATTTTAACGAATGAAACAATATAAAGCCGATTTACATACCCATACTATTGCTTCGGATGGGGCGCTTACTGCGGAACAATTGGTCTCGAAGGCGGCAGATGCAGGTGTAGATATAATAAGCATCACCGACCATGATAGTATTGAATCGTTGGAACCGGCACGATTGAAAGGAGAGCAAGTTGGCGTTGAAGTTATTCCCGGCGTTGAATTGAGTTTAAATATAGAAGAACGCGATGTTCATCTTTTAGCATATTTTTTTGACCCTGCAAATTCAGATTTTCGGAATTATCTTTTATCGGTTCGCGAAGCGCGATTTCGAAGGGCAGAACGTATTGTTTCAGCGCTTCATAAATTGAATGTGAATCTCCCTTTTGAAGCAGTGTTGTCCAAAGCAGGAAGTGGTACCATAGGACGGTTTCACATTGCTCTTGCACTTCTTGAATTGGGTTACGTTTCTACTTACCAAAATGCGTTCACAAAATACCTCGGCTTTCGTGCACCGGCATACGAAAAAAATATATCGCTGCCACCGGAAGAATTATTTTCTCTCGTAACCGGAGCGGGAGGGTTGACGTTTATTGCACATCCCGGAAAGTCCTTTAGCGATTCGGTTCTGCAAACTCTCATTAAACTTGGTGTGGATGGCATAGAAGTTATTCACCCATCACATTCTCCTGCCTTAACGAATTATTACCGTTCTATCGCAAGCGAATATTGTCTGCTGGAAAGCGGTGGCTCGGATTACCATGGCGGTGAACGTCAAGATGATTACGCCTTTGGAACCGTTACCATTCCCATAACGTTTGTAGAAACTATGCGTCATCGCCTTTTTCAAACAACAACAATTCTTGATTAATTTTTTATCTCTTAACGAAGTATATGAATATTATTGAAGGTCAACTTATAGCAAAACCGTATTCCTTTGCCATTGCTGTGAGTAGGTTTAACAGTACGGTTACAGAAAAACTGCTGAGTGGAGTTGTTAATTGTTTATTACGCCATGGCGCCGAAGAAAAAAATATTACCGCCGTTTGGTGTCCGGGAGCATTTGAAATTGCTCAAGTTGCTCAATCGCTTGTTTCCACAAAAAAATTCGATGCAGTGATTTGTCTTGGATGTATTGTTCGCGGAGAAACTCCGCATTTCGACCATCTCGCATCAGCAACTACACGCAGTATTGCTGAACTTGCTGAAGATTGTCCGGTTCCCATGATTTATGGCGTTCTTACGACAGATACGATGGAACAGGCGATGGATAGGGCAGGAGGAAAAAATGGAAACAAAGGATGGGATGCCGCTCTTGCTTCGTTGGAAATGATTGACGTTTTGAAGCGAATTACCAAGAAAAAATAAGTGACCCTCTTCCGCCTCATAACCACGTGCATCATTACATTATGCACAACGGTTACATTATATGCTTCCATCGGGGAATGGAAAACCTACACTTCCAAACGTGCCATACGTGATATTACCGTTTCTAATGGATTTATCTGGGCTGCGACAAGTGGGGGCGCTTTTATTTTCAATTCACTTGATTCAACATTCAAAGAGTTTACCACATCAGAAGGATTACGTTCCAATACACTTACGTCGCTTGTCGAAACCGAGGATGGAAATTTTTTCTTTGGTTCGAGCAATGGGGTCATACAAATGTACTCTCCTCGAAGTAAAACGTGGCGGTACGATGAAGAAATAAAATCCAGAGCAGTAAACTCACGCATCAATCGTTTGCGTATCTACGGTGATACACTAATTATCTGTTCCGAACTTGGCGTGAGTCTCTTTTCGGTTTCACGTTTCAGGTTCGATGGCAGTACATACGAAAACTTTGGTTTGGGAAATCAACTGAAAGGGAAAGCGCGTGATGTGGTTTATGCGAATGGAAACATATTTGTCGCAACAGAAAATGGTATTGCAATGGCGGCAGCCAATAGTATCAATTTACGCGACCCGAGTATGTGGCAGGTCTTCACCAATGTTCACGGACTTCCCTCAGGTACGGTAAATGCTCTTTCTTCATTTAAAGGAAATGTTTTTGCTTCTACCGAAAATGGCATTGCCTCTTGGAACGGTTCGTCGTGGGTAACAAAAAATGGAACTCTTGGCTCATCATTTCTCAATTTTTTTGAATCGCGTGATTCTCTGTATGCCTTTACAGAAAATTCGCTCTATAAATTTATAACGGAAGATTCGCTCGTTGTCGTTCAAACGTTTTCCGGATTTCGTGTTACTTCAATGGGCGGAGTCAACGGACAATTTGTGTTCGGAACTACTGAGAAAGGAATTCAAACCAACGAGAAAAATTACTTTCCCGAAGGTCCTTCGACAAATCACTTTTTTAATT
>JAGXRH010000149.1 GCA_018335975.1 Ignavibacteriales bacterium | reverse complement strand
TGCAGAATTGTTTGTCCGTGCGAGCCGATAAAATCAATTTCAGAAAGTTTCTTTCCGCTTTTTGCAACAACTATTTTTACTGCATCAGTAAACAATTCAGCAATCAGAAAATTCAATCGGCAAACGTCATTGAGTTTTGCAGTGGAAGGATGGGAGTTTGACAAAATAAACTCACGCAACTTTTTTGAATAGGGAAACGTTTCAAAGGCAAGTGTTTTTATTTTTGTTGATGTTGCATTTCCTGTAATCTCACAAACAGCAGCATCAATTCCATCGAGTGAAGTTCCGGACATTAAACCGACAGCGAGTTTTGTTTTCTTTTTATTAGCGATGGATAATTTCATTGGGATGATAGAGTATTTTAGATTTCAGATTTTACGTTTTATATTGTCAAAAGAATTATGATTACACTCGACACAAAACCCGAACTTCAAACCACAAACGTACTGCTCGGTTCGCATATGTCAATTGCCGGCGGAATATGGACTGCATTAGAACGGGGTAAAAAAATAAACTGCACAACGATACAACTTTTTACGAAAAATAACAACCAGTGGTTAGCAAAACCTTTTTCGGAAGGAGAAATTGATAAGTTCAAAGCGGAAACGGAGAAATCGAAAATCGCTCCGCTCGTCGCGCACGATTGTTACTTGATAAATCTTGCATCATCAAAGAAAGATATTCTTGAAAAATCACGCAACGCGTTTCTCGATGAACTCATTCGCTGCGAACAACTCGGTATTCCGTATCTCAATTTTCACCCCGGCGCGCATTTGGGCATTGGCATTGATGATGGTTTACAGCGCATTATCGAATCGCTCAATTGGGCGCACGAACAAACGAAAAACTTTACCGTAAAAAGTGTTCTCGAAACAACTGCGGGACAAGGAACAAATCTTGGTTTTCGTTTTGAACAGCTGCGAACAATTATAGATGGCGTTGATGAACCGGAACGAATGAAAGTCTGTATTGACACGTGCCATATCTTTGCTGCCGGATATGATATTGCTACGGAAGAAGGTTATGAAAAAACGATGAAAGAATTTAATTCGGTAATTGGATTTGAAAATCTCGTCGCGTTTCATATCAACGACTCAAAGAAAGGACTTGGCTCACGCGTGGATAGACACGAACACATCGGGCAAGGAATGATTGGCGAACTCGGTTTTCGATTATTAATGAACGACAAACGATTTGCTCACATTCCGAAAATTCTTGAAACGCCGAAGAGCGAAGATATGCATGAGGATGTGGTGAATATGAATTTGTTGAAAAGTTTTATTGATTAAATTGTCATTGCGAGGAACGAAGTGACGAGGCAATCTTCATGGGATTGCTTCGCTTCCGCTCGCAAAGACAATTCTTTTATTTTTTTTTGAACTGAACAGACTTCCACTTTTCAAACAACGGTTTCAATTTATTACGCTGATATTTCCCCGTTGACGTAACCGGAATATCATTTCCGAACACAATAACTTTCGGGGAAATGGAAAAGGAAAAATGTTTTCTGCAATGCAGCATAATTTCTTTTTCAGAAAGTGAAACGCCCTCTTTCAATTTTACGTACGCGCCGACTTCTTCTCCGTACCAATCATTTTCAAATCCAACTGCAAGTCCCGCCGCAACTCCTTCGATATTCATCAACACCTCATCAATTGCAAACGGAGAAATGTTCGAGCCGCCACGGATGATGAGTTCTTTCAATCTTCCTGTGATGAAGAAGAATTTTCTCCCTTTTTCATCGAGTTTATAAAATCCTTCGTCACCGCTGCGGAACCAATTGAAGGCAAATGTTTTTTCATTCACCTCATCATTCTGAAAATAATACTTCATCACGTTATGTCCGCGGATAACTATTTCTCCTTTTTCGCCTTCACGCATTTCATTCCCATTCTCATCGTGAATCGCCATTTCATTGCACGGAATCGGAACGCCAATCGAAGGAAAACCAAAATCTTTTAACCAATACGTGTGTTCTTCATTCGATAAATCAACAGGAAGAAAACACGAGTAACACGTTGTTTCCGAAAGTCCGTAACCGTGCATAATCGGAACGTGAAACCGTTCTTCAAACTTTATTGCGAGTTCCACCGTAAGTGGTCCCGCGCCGCAAATAATATGTTGAAGAGAAGGAACGTCAACAACGACATCGTGCGAATGTTCGTGCAAAAGAAATTGCAACAATGTTGGTACAACTGAAACAATATTGACATTCTCATTCTTCACTCGCTCAAAAAATTTATTGGAATGAAATTTTTGATTAAGGACAACACTCGCACCAGCATAAAGTGGAGTAAGCAGCGTAACGATAATTCCATTCACGTGGTGAAGCGGTAAAACGCACATCATACGTTGTTCAGATGTAAGTTTGTGCCAAGAAGAAATTTCTTTTGCATCAATCAATAAATTGTATTGAACAAGAACGACACCTTTGGGTAAACCCGTTGTTCCGGAAGTGTACACGATGAGCGCTTCGTCATCGAGAGTTGGAGTTTCTTTTAAAATGATTGGAGGTTGGAGGTTGGATATTTGTGTTTCAAATAGTTCGTACTCTTTTTTTGTTTGAATGACTTGAGAATTTCCAACGCGAACAAGTTTAATTTTTTCCATTAAAGAAGAACTGCTTTCAACGAGCGTTTCTATTCTCTGCAAATAGTGTTCGCGAACGAAAGTAAGTTTTGTTTCTGAATTAGAAAGGATGTACTCGATACGCACATCATCCTCGCCAATATTAATAGGAACAGCAACTGCGCCGATTGTCCATATCGCAAAGTATTGAACAACGGTATCAAGATGATTGAAGGAAATGGTTGCGACTTTATCACCGCGACGAATTCCATTCTGTAAAAGATAGTTTACTGTTTTTCCAACACGTTCGTAAAATTCTCCGTACGTAATTTCACTTCTTCCGTTTTCATCCACCACGACGGACAAGTCGGAATAAAAAATGCACCAAGGTTTATCTCGGTGCATTGATACTTGATGTTCAAGTACCGTACCAATATTTGCATACGGAACTTGATAGAGATGAAAAGGAAGATTTTCTAAACTACGAGCATTGAATATTTTCTTCGTGAGTGAAGGATGAGATGAGT
>JAGXRH010000148.1 GCA_018335975.1 Ignavibacteriales bacterium | reverse complement strand
GAGAATTTGAATTACTGCTATACCACGCAACGTTATCAAGAGAGTTGCTTCCGCTGTATTTGTAGTTGTTGCTTTTATTTCCACCACGCGCGGCGTATTCCCATTCTGCTTCTGTTGGTAAACGGTATTTTCCTCCCGTTTTTGTATTTAATTTTCGTAAGTAATCTTGTATGTCGTTCCAACTCACATTTTCTACCGGTAAATTATCTCCACTAAAATTACTCGGATTATTTCCCATAATTTCTTTCCATTCTTTATGCGTTACTTCGTATTTACCTATATAAAAATCATTTACGGTAACTCTATGCACGGGCTTTTCATCGCTTCCTCCATCATTACTTCCCATCTCAAACGTACCACCTTCAACAAAAATCATATTATCTTTTATTTCTGGTACGGCGCTTCCTTTTTCGAGCGTTACATCTTCTGTTGTTGTTTTGTTTTCTTCAATCGTAATTTTCTTTTTCTTTGTTTTATATCCGCTTGCAGTTGCAGTCAAATCATAATCGCCAGCGGGCATATCTTTCAGTTGTTTCATTCCGCTCCACGAGTATTTTGTTTGTCCGTTTTGCGCAAGCGTAATTACTGCTTCGAGCGGTGTTACCGTAAATTGCATTTTGCCAACTTTTTGCCGGAGTGTGTAACTTCTTGTGAGAGTTTTTCCCAGTGTAATTTCTACGGTTTCGCTCGTATCGTAGTACCCGCGTTTATTTACTTCCAGTTTGTATTTCCCGGGCGCAAGTTCTATGCTGTTTCTGTTTGTGTAACTTTCTTTGTTAATCAGCACGGTTGCATCGCTTGGCGTTGCGGAGAGTGAGAGTGTGCCGCTGTTTTTGGTGAGTGTTACATTTCGGTTTATTTTCTCTCCTCGTTTTATTTCCAAATTTTCTGCGTGAGGCAAATATCCATTTTTGGTAATTTCCAATGTATAACTTCCGGGTTTGAGTTCACTATCCCCTGCACGAGATGTTTGGTCGTTGAGTTTTATTTCTGCGTCGCTTGGCGTTACGGAGAGTGAGAGTGTGCCGCTGTTTTTGGTGAGTGTAAAAGTAAAGAGGTTATCTTCTCCTTCTTTTACTTCAATCGTTTTTTGTTCATCTACGTATCCCGCGAGTGTGAGTTTCAGTTTGTATGTTCCGGGGTAAAGAAAAATTCCTTTGTTCGTTTCTCCTTTATCAGCGTTTTCAATAAATATCTTTGCTCCCGTGGGCGTGCTTTTTATTTGCACCGAAGCGAGTTCTACTTCTTTCAAGGTAAAACGGAATAATGTATTCGTCGGCGAAACGTCTATGTTTTGCTCGATGGTTTTAAAACCTTGTTTCTCTATTTTTATTGTGTGCTTGCCAACGGAAACTTGCTGTGTGGTGGATGAGGAAAGTTTTTTTCCATCGAGCGTAACATCGGCATCGGTTGGCTCGATAAGGAAATTGAGCGACAGAGTTTTTATTTCTTTTTCGCCGGTAATTTTAATTTGCCATACATCGCCGCTTTTAAGTTTTACATCAATTTCGTTTAAAATAATTTTGAGTGGTTCGTAACCAGTGCAGTACACTTCTACAACTCGTTCGGTGGGAGAAAGAAAGAGCAAACTTCGACCCGGGTCAGCGTTCATTTTTACAATGCCATTCCACGATTTAAATGTCAGTCCCGTTAAATCGCTCACGATAGCAACGCCTGCACACACTTCTCCGTTCACATCTTTGTTTTCCCGTGCAATAATTTCGCCGGTGAGTAATTCCGCTTTGCCAACAACACGAAGTTGAGAAAGTTCCTGTGAATGGGTAAAGGAAAAAGAAAGTAGGAGAAAAAGAAGAATCTTCATTCGTTGCCGTGCAGATTTTATTTTTATGCGTTTGTCATTCATCATTCGTGAAAAAAACTGCGGAGAAGTTACAAAAAAAGCAAAGAAAAATGGAAACAATGAAAAAGTCCAAAATGAATTAGTTATTGCGAATCCCGATTTATCGTGGCGACCTACGGTCTCGTAGAGAAGCAATCCCCTTGATTGTACTAACGATTCAGGGGTTTGCTTCGCTGCCGCAATGACATAACGTTTTACTTTTCCAAGATTCCAATTTTTATTTTTTTTCCAATCACTTTTGAATAATTTTCGCCCACAAAATTCATTATGCTCATCAGTTTACTTACCGGTATCATCGCCGGGTTTCTCGTATCAATGCCGCCGCTCGGTCCGGTGAACTTTGCTGTTATCTCCAAAGGGCTAAAAAACGAACATCACGAGGGATTGTTTATAGGGATTGGCGCGGCAATTATTGATACGATGTACTCTCTTATCGCTGTTGGTGGAATTTCGCTTATCGTTTCTTTTCTCCCGCACACGCTCATTGTTGCATATTCGGCGAATGAACATCGGGTTTCGCAAATCGTTCTGCTCTTCGGGGCGCTTTTTGTATTTATTTACGGAGTAAAACTCCTCAGAATAAAAAATCACGCATCACCGCAATTCGATGCGCAAAAAATACAGTTACGCACGCATAAAGCGGAAATCTTTCTTACGCACACGACCGAGAATATCCAGCGATTCACTTTTTTTTCCATCTTGAATATGTTCGGTAAAAATGGGGGGAAGCAATTAATCGCCGGCGCAGCGCTTGCATTTTCTTCCGTTACGCTTCCGGCATCATGGCTGGCTATTGTTGGCGGTTTGAAAAGTCATCACCTCATCGAACGAACATTCTCCGGGAATTTACTGTTCTGTGTCGGCGTGTTTCTCGGAACCTATCTCTGCTTTTTTGTCTTGTTAAAAATTATCGAATTTAATAAACACCGCATCGGCGATACAGCAATCCGGCGTTTACATTCCGTTTCCGGAATTTTTCTATTACTGCTTGGCATTACCTTGCTTCTCCAAGTACTTCGCACGTGAAAATACGATTTCATTATGAACATTTTTTTTATTCGCACTTTCTGTTTCATTCTCGCTTTTTCCTCTTTACTTTCGGCGCAGGAAAATACCGCTACCCTTCGCATTCTCCACTGGAATGATTTTCATGCGCAGAACACTCCATTCAAAATTTCAAAAAAAGATTCGCTCACCGGAAAAGAGATTTCTTATTTTGTTGGAGGAACGGCGGCTTTTCTTGGCTACATCAACAAATACAAAACAGAAAAAAAGAACGTGCTTCTCCTCAATGCCGGAGACGA
>JAGXRH010000147.1 GCA_018335975.1 Ignavibacteriales bacterium | reverse complement strand
GTCATTGCGTTTTGCTATTATGCCGATATCCCGCGAGTGTTTCCGGGCTTTATCGAACACGTCAATTTTTACTTGCGTCAGGGACTGAAGTGTTGCCTTCATTCCGTTAACTTCATTCAGTTTTGCAGTGGAGTCCTGCAAATCGTTCTGTATTTGCGAAATTTGGTCGTTGGTAATGCCTAATGTTGGTGCATGCGTGGGCAGTTTGTTCACCATATTATTCAACCAGACGACAAATTCTGCATCGGTGCGAGGAATATAATCATTTGTATTCATGACGTTTCTCCTATAGAGATATGCTTGGATTCGTAGCGATGGTGTCGCTACCGTGAAGGACTTTCCTTCATCTATAGTATTAGACAGCACGAACCGAATATTGGTTTCCTCTAATGTTTACGGGTGTAAGCACCGTCACAGGGGCGGCGAAATTGCTAAGAATTATTGAATTTTTGCTAACGAAAATTGAAATATCCCGAACTACACACCGGACTATCCGGCAGTCAGTCGGGAAAATACAAAACCGATTTGCGGGAGGGAAATCGGTTATTGCAGAACTCCAGACGCAAATTGGAGAACCGCAATCCCGAATTGCAGACCTCCAAAACGAAATTGCAGAGCCGCAATTCCAAATTGCAGAGCCCCAAAACGGGATTTTCCCCACAATTTGAAATTGGAGAACTACAATTTGATTTTGGGGAGTTACAATTCCATTTTGCAGAACCCCAATCGTATTTTGGAGAGCCGAGATTTGCTTTTGGGGCAACGAACAATTTTTTTTCCTGCCGCAATTGGTGTTTGCAGTTATGCTAAATGAAAATGGAGATTTGCAAATTACTTTTTGGGAACTGCAAAACTGAATTGGAGAAATACAATGGCAAATTGTGAAATAACAATTGAAATATGACGGGGAACTTGTGAAACTTGGTATGGAATTTGTCGATAAAATTTTTCAGGAAATCTTTAAGAAACACTTGACATTACAATAAAAGTTTTGTAATTTCTCCCCGAAAATTTTTACAGTGAACAGTCGGCGTATAAGCGGATGCGCGACTGTGACCTGAAAAGAGAACCCCTGCTTCCCTCTTCAAGCCACAACATGCGCAACGACTACTAACGTTGACAACAGAATTATCTCCAAACATAGATTAATAAAACCTTTTATGAAAAAACTATATTTACTTTTAACATTCTTCATTCTTATCATGAGTCCCGCTCTTAGCGGAAAAGGACTCATTGCCCAACAATATGGATGGGTGAAGATTGCAACTTTAGGAAACCAAACTACTGGTTTATCTACTGTTGAATTCATTGATACATTACACGGATGGACAGGCAATGTATTCGGTCATATAGCAAAAACTTCTGATGGCGGGTATAATTGGACTTTATCAAATGAAGTTGGATTTGTACCCAAGTCAATTTCTATGTTTGATACTCTTGTTGGATGGGGAGTAGGAAACCAAAGTGCGTTTGACGGAAGAATATATAAAACTACAAACGGCGGCGATTTCTGGTTTATACAATATGGGTCGGATAATCATCAGATTTTTGGAACATATACACGCAATCAGTTAAGAAACATTACATCTGTAAATTTTGATACTGGTAAAATAGTTGAAACAACCAACGGCGGCACAAACTGGACAGAGCGCACAATTGCCGATAGTATTACTTATTTAGGGAAGATGCAATTTATAGATTCTTTGCACGGATGGATATTCGCAGGTACGACAAGTTGTTGGGTAATGCTTAAAACCAATAACGGGGGAAATTCGTGGGATGTTATTTCTTTAGAGCGAGAATTTGTTGCAATTAGTTTTCTTGATACTCAAAATGGTTGGGCAATTACACATGGTTATGCGGCTATCTATAAAACAACAAATGGCGGTTTATCGTGGAACTTCCAGTATTGTTTTTGCGATGCAGACAATGAACTGGATCCATCTGCTCTTTCGTTTACGGATAGTTTGAATGGGTGGGCATTTGGTTTGATGTTTTATGAAGGAGACCTATCTGCTGTAATTTTTCACACGACTGATGGCGGCCAAAATTGGTTGCGCGAATTTGTTACACACGAGGCGCGTGGGTTAGGTGATGGAGTAATGCTCAACAAAGAACATGGTTGGACGGTGGGAGGATCTAATATTTTTGCATATAAACCAATAACAAATGTTGTCGAGCAACTTCCCGAAACTCCGAAAACATTTTCATTACGGCAAAACTATCCGAACCCGTTTAACCCCACGACAAATATAGAATATGAACTCAAAGAATTTTCAAATGTTCTTCTTACTATTCACGACGTGAACGGGAAAGAAATACAACAACTCCTTAACACCACGCAGCCAGCGGGGGTGTATCGCATTCATTTCGATGGCTCTGCTCTTTCGAGCGGGACATATTATTATACAATCACCACCCAATCATTTACCGACACAAAATCAATGTTACTCATCAAATAGAAAGAATAATTGTATGCCTACTAAACATAATTTCTCAAACACTATAATCACTCTTGTTCTTGTTACTTTTACAACGTTCTCGCTTAATTTTGCGGGAATAATAAATATAGGGAGAGTAGAATATCCGACTATCTTGGGGCATAACCTTGCGTGGGATAGATATCCAATTGAGGGGTTTGCTTGGCCCTCGAGCGTTAAGCAAGGCGAAAACCTAAAATTATATGTGAGCGTTAGAAACATTGCTGATACAACCGAACAATCTTCCGGAAATCGCAACTACAGCATTAATATTTTCAGATTACCCGACCAAAACACAGTTTATTGGAGTTCGGCAAACATTCCTGGCCAGTTTTTTCCACTGCATGATGTCAACGATTCGTCAATATATCCTGGTGACTACTCCCGAAAACCGATAGAATTTAAGAAGGGCTGCATGGCATATTGGGAGAATGGAGCAATAACAGTTTCTATTGGCAGTGGCTGGCCAAGTGGTTTATATTATGCGAAATTGAGGCACTTATCTGATACCACAAAAGATTTTTTTGTACCTTTTGTCGTTCGGTCTGCAAATCCAGGAACAACATCGAAGATACTCTTCAAGTTCGATTTTAACACGTTTATGGCGTATAGTCATTTTGGCGGTGGCTCGCTCTATTCTGATAAAGACACACTAAGTCTTACTTTTACGGATACTATTGCGACTGATAGGCCCATAATCGGTTCAATAGATACAACAAGAATAACGTGGAAAGATTATAAAGACAACTATAAGATATTTATCGCATCACTTGATTCACTTGGTTACGAGATGGAGTATTGTAATAATATTGATATTGATAAAAACCCAATAGAGAATGGAAAAGAATTTGTCGCAAATTACAATATGATGGTGATTTTTTGGCACGACGAATATTGGTCACAAGATGAACGAACAAATACTGAAAAATTTAAAGGAACAAATCCCAATGGTTCACCAAGCGGCTTACATGGTAACATTGCTCGT
The DNA here is from genome assembly GCA_018335975.1 of Ignavibacteriales bacterium. Lineage (GTDB taxonomy): Bacteria > Bacteroidota > Ignavibacteria > UBA10030 > F1-140-MAGs086 > JAGXRH01. The sequence goes on along the minus strand of JAGXRH010000147.1, from coordinate 1,762 downwards.
TTTGCACCAAACACATGTTATTGGCGTATTCATTGGGACACATTGAATGGACAAAAGAATTATAAAAAATTGTGGTGTCGAAAAAGCAATTGGCCAGGTCACCACCCCTATGATTTATGGCGAGACACACAGTATGGACCGGGATTGCCTGAAGCGAAATTATTAGGAGAACAATTTGAGAGTGCGTGGACGAAGGGAGGCCACGAGCCACCTGACACGGTCTATAAAGAAAACCATTGGATTTTCAAGAGAACAAATTTATACAATGGGGATGCATTTGGTTACGGATGGATATGGGATACTCTCCGGCTTGGTATTGTTTTGGGTGAACTTGAAAATACCCGAACAGGGAAGGCGGATTTTCCCTTAGATACACTTGCGCAATCGTGGGTGTTAGGAGCTAATGGTCTTCTTGATTTAAAACAAATGTTATACTATGAAGACACATCAAGCAATGCAAGGGTATTTGCAGAAGGAGCAAATGGTTGGGTAAACGGGTTACATCCAAACGCTGACCATGATACTGACGTTGTGCGAATGAAAAAAATTACTGATAATATTTTCAGCCATTTTTCAGGGAAAAAATATATCGGGAATGTTTATACCACTTTTGAAAATGCATTGAAGTGGAAAACACCAATCGAACTTGATGGCAATGTAACTATTTTACAAAATAAATATCTCAGAATAGATACAACTACCATTACCATTGATAGCAATACGCATTGTTTTATTGACGGTAAAATGGAAATAAACGGGAATGTAACAATTAATGGGCAAGATAACTTGAGCAGTCTCAACGTCAACCCCACAGGACAACTTATACTCAAAGCAAACTCCACACTCACAATCAACAACCCCGCAGTGTTAGTAATGGAAGCCGGAGGAGATGTGGTGTTTGAAGCAAACGCAAAACTTATTCTCAATTCAGCAGTATTAGAAAACGGAGCGATGCTTTCTGTGGAGAGCGGTGGAACGTTGGAAATAGCAACGAGTGAAATAGGTTTTGGCGGCGCAGGAAGCAGTATTGTATCAACAGGCGGTGCAATCAACATCAACGAAGGAGTAACACTTATCGTCAACAACGGCGGTGTTTTCGGATGTTTGCAAGCGGGGAACATTCAACTCGGAGAAAATGCGAGCATCGTTGTTGCAGAAGATGGAAATCTTGTGTGGAATGGAAACGGTACGTGGCAATTTGGTAATAACTCCCACTTAGAAATATACGGAACAGCAGATGTGTCGGATAATGTTGTCTTGAATTTTCCCTCGAGTTCCGATGTAACTGTTTATGAAGATGCGCAATTTATTATGCGAGTTAATTCTCAAATAAATGTAGATGGAAAATTTGTTGTAAGCGGCAGCGCAGAAAGGCACGTTACCTTTACGCTTAATGGAAGACCGGAAGAATTGTGGCAGGGGTTTTCCTTTGGTGTAGAGACTCATCAAAGTATCATTGATTACGCAGACATAACGAATGCGGAAAAAGGAATTTCCACGCCGTACAACATTGACCTGAAAATTACCAATACTACATTTACCAATGGACAAATCGGCATTTACCTTTACACTTCCGATAAAGATCCGGCGGTATATGGTCCCGTTTACGTTGGAAATAATTTTATCAGCGGGGAAAATGTTGCCGGTATTTATGTTGACAAAGGTTCATCGGATGTTGTCATTAAAGATAACACCATAGAAGGTATGGCAGACTGGGGCGCGGGAATGAATTTTGCTTTCTCCTCTCCTCAACAACTCACGG
>JAGXRH010000146.1 GCA_018335975.1 Ignavibacteriales bacterium | reverse complement strand
CAGTGGGCAACACAGGCAGGCGGGACTGGTTCTTCAACGTACGGAGAGGCAGTAGATATTGATGCTCAAGCCAATGTGTATGTAACAGGAAACTTTACCGGCACAGCGAATTTCGGCAGTACTCCTATCACCAGTTACGGCAGCAATGATATTTTTACAGCAAAATATGATGCCCTTGGAAATTTTCAGTGGGTAAGATATGCAGGAGGAACAGGTATAGATAATGGAAAGGCAATAAGTATTGATGGTAGCGGCAATTGCTACGTTGCAGGGTATTTTCGAGATACTATTAAATTTGATTCGGGGAATGTAATTGTTGGTTCCGGCGGATATGACATTTTCTTAGCAAAATATGATGCTTCGGGAAATTTACTTTGGGTACGAACCGGAGGAGGCTCCAGTGAAGACGCTGGCAGTGGAGTTGCATTAGATGCAAGTGGTAATGTTTACATAACCGGCAAATTTAATGGCTCTGCTACTTTTGGCGGTTTACCATCACTTGTATCCGCGGGTTCTTCTGATGTATTCGTCGTAAAGTATAACTCATCCGGAACTGAGCAATGGGCAACTCGAGCCGGAGGGTCAACCAATTATTATGGGCGGGGCGATGCTGGAAACAGCATTGATGTTGACAACTACGGCAATGTGTTCATAGCAGGTTACATTGCCGGGACGGCAAATTTTGGTACTCATCAAATTACTGCCGCGGGTGGTAACGATTTCTTTATGGCAAAATATAATCAGTCCATATCTGCCTGGGATTGGGCAGTGAGAGGCGGAAGTAATAATGATGACTATAATATTTATTTTGAGGAATCTGCAAAAGGTGTAGGAGTTGATGCCAACGGAGATGCGTACTGTTCTGCATACTTTCTGGGAACTGCATCCTTTGAAGGAACTTCAACAACAATAACGAGCGTGGGAACTAATAATTTTTGCGTCGTAAAATATTCTTCTTCCGGTGCTTTTCAATGGGTACAGCAATCAGGCGGTTCAAGTTATTTCAAGAAATGGGGATCCAAAGTTGACGGAAATGGAAATGTCTATTTGATTGCAACATTTTCCGGGGAGGCGACGGTTGGCAATACGACAGTGACGAGTACAGGATATGATAACGTCTATATTGCAAAATGGAATTCGTCAGGAACATTTCAGTGGGTAAAGCACAGTGGGGGCGGCTACTATCATGTTGGTACCGGTGTATCCGTTGATGATAATAACAATATAGTTCTTACCGGAGATTTTAATGGTAGTGCGATATTCGGGAGTACGACACTTTATCGTTCAGGTGGAAATGATGTACACGTTTCCAAAATCCAGTTATTGTACTCGCTTGCGGCAAATGCAACCAACGGGATAATTATAAAAAATCCCGACCAATCTGGTTATACGCTTGGAACGCAGGTGCAACTTACAGCAACTCCAAATACCGGATATCATTTTATTAATTGGAGCGGTGACACGAGTGGAACAACAAATCCCTTAACCATTACGATAGATGGAAATAAAAATGTTACTGCGAATTTTGAAATCAATTCTTACACGTTAACAGTAACGCAAGGAGCAAACGGAACGATTACTCCCGGAACGACAACGGTAAATCATGGCGCAAATCAAACATTTACTATTACGCCAAATACGGATTATAGTGTTGATAGTGTAATTGTTGACGGTGTAAAAGTAGATTCAACAACGAGATTTACGTTTACAAATGTTACAGCAAACCATACAATTGCAGCAAGTTTTGCCCCCACAATATGGAACATTTGTACATATTTCGATCCTGCTAAAGGGTCTGTTTCACCGCCCGGTGCGAACGTAGTAAATGGTGGTAGCAAAACATTTACTATTACTCCAGCTGCTGGTTATCATATTGATAAGGTGTATGTTGGCAGTACATGTCCAGCAACCACATTAGTCCCCGGTGTTATAAATTCATATACTTTCACAAATGTTACAACACATCAGGGAATTACGGTTGATTTTGCTCCTGACGTTTCAGGTCCAGGTTTTTGGTGGTTGCCGCCTACTGCAAATTATTGGCATTCACAGGCTTGGGATGTTACAGACGATGGCATTGTTGTTGGTACCCAATATTATTTTAGTATATATTCTTCATCTCAAAGCCATGCTGTTTACTGGGATGCAGCACACAATCCATATGACCTACAGGCTTCCGGTGGGAAATATGGCTTAGCAAGACGTGTTTACACTGGAAGTGGTGGACCATACATTATGGGGGGATTTAGTCCTTCTAATGCAAATCAACATGCTTTTATCGTTGACCTTAGCACCTTTCCAAACAATATGGGTTTGAAGGATGCTGGTCTATTACCAGGAGGAACGTGGAGTTATGCAACCGCCGCAATTAATAGTCAAAGTAGTAATCATATTTTGTTATATGGAAATGCAAAAACGGGTTCTTATACAAAGGGATTTTCCACGACATACTATCCAAGTACTGGAACCTTTGGTCCCCTAACTGCGGCAAGTAATTTTTATAACAGTGGGTATGAAGATGTTGCTCAAGGATGGAAGTGTTTTATGATAACAGGAGGCGTTCAGTCCTCGGAAATGCATGCCTATGATTGGCGCACAGGGTTGTGTAGTCCCCAAGATTTTGGCACGAATGGTTTTCAAAGTTATAAATATGATTTTTATGTAGGGACAACAAAACGAAACAGTGACGACTACACTCAATCATTGCCGCCGTTATTATTAAATCATGCCGGTTGGTTTAATTACGATAATGAACGAAATTACTCATTGGGCACAATACCAAATCCAAATAATCCAAATAATTCAACTATTAACCCAAGTGTAGCCTATAGTGATTATGGCTCTAGGTATGGCCATAACGAGAAATTAGTTGTCGGGAGTTCAAATCCATTTGGACCAACTGCTACCATTTGGAGTTTTGATGGTACCCCATATGGAGCATGCGGTGGGGGCCCCACAAATGTAACAAAAAGTAAATTAAAGGATGCGATTACCAATCCGACCGATGATAATTATTCAAAACTTTTTCCCTTTAATACCCCTTCATTAAGTTCTGCTGTTGGACAAAATTCGAAACTTGCGGTTGCAAGAAGAATGTCAAAAAACGGGCAGTACATTGTTGGTTGGGGCTGGAACGCTCAAGTAAATAGGACTCAAGCATTTTTATTAAAGAGATGGTAATGACAACAAAAATTTTCAATCAATTAAACAATACGAAAGGTATTTCAACTATGAAAAACAATAATTCAACAACAACAAAATTCTTCAAGGTATTTATTGCCTTGTTCTTCATACAATTGTTCTCCCTAAGTTCCACGAACGCGCAAGTAACGTGGCTCGGAGAAAAACTCGTTCAACCAACTGGTATCTCGTCAGACGGTAGCATCATTATTGGTAACGGATGGCTTGATGTCAATGGGCTGTCAGATACAACGACTGGTCACACGCCTCCGCCGATGATGTACTTAGAGAATGACGGTGCAAATTTGATACAAGCGTACCGATGGCAAAACGGCATTGTTACGCCATTACCAACGCTTGGAGGTGCACAGACTGAGGCGACCGGTATAAGTTCGGATGGTTCAATAATCGTTGGTATGAGTACCAATGGTAGTCTTTTTGAAAGGTCGTTTGTCTGGTCCAGCGGAGTAATGCGTGACCTTGATTCTACGGGCGGAACATATCATCACGCAACGGGAATCTCCTCGGATGGTTCAATAATAGTGGGTTGGATGTTTGATGAGAATTCAGTAATGCATGCATACCGATACAAAAATGGAGTTATGACTGACCTCGGCACACATGGAGGAATTGAAAGTAAAGCAAACGGAATCAGTTCCGATGGTTCCATTATCATCGGAGATTATAAAACTGCTGATGGCAAAACGCATGCATTTAGATGGACTGAATCAGGCGGAATGACGGAACTTAGTGAACTTGAATGTAGTGCAACCGGAATCGTTTCCGATGGTTCCATTATCGTCGGGATGAAAACTGAGGCAGGAATAACCAAAGCATTCCGATGGACAGAATCCGGCGGAATGAGAGACCTTGATTCAAACAGCGGGAATGATTGGATTGTATGTGGAATCGTTTCCGATGGTTCCATTATCGTC
>JAGXRH010000145.1 GCA_018335975.1 Ignavibacteriales bacterium | reverse complement strand
AGCGCCGTGCGTGTTTGTTTGCTCCCCTTCCACAAGAAAAAAAAATAGGTGAGAATTAAAACGGAAAAAACAAATGGATTTTTGTGGTAATCGGTGATGAAAGGCATTACGCTATCAAATAGCGAAAAGGTAAAGCCGGAATTGAAAAAACGAAATGCGCTTCTGTCAAGTGAGAGGAGGAATTCGAGCATTTGCGCTCACGGCACACGATGAGGAGAAGTGAGTTGTTCTTCGGGAGAGTCGGTTGTTTCCTGTTTAGCAGATTTTTCTTCTCTCGCAATTTTTCTGTTGAGTTTAATGAGATAAACCACGAGCCACACTGCAAGGACACCGATAAGTATATAGAACATTGCGGAACTATATCGCCCGATATAACTAAGAGCAAGGTCCCAATTTTTACCAAAGAGCGAACCTAAATACAGCAGCAATGCGTTCCATGCAAGCGCGCTCACAAAACTCAATACCGTCGTGAGAACAAAGGGGAGACCTGAAAGTCCGGCGAAGAACGATACTACTGCGCGGGTTCCGGCAAGAAAACGATTCACGATAATTAGAACGTAGCCGTATTTAGCAAACCAAGCCCCCACTTTCACAAGCGCATCAATAGGAACAAACCGCATTTTCAACTGGGAAAGTTTTGTAGCAGAACATTTTACCCCGATATAGTATGCGAGCATAAATCCGAGAGTACTACCGATGGTTGTACTTAAAAGAAGAATCCAGTACGAAACCTTTCCCCCGATTCCGGAAATTGTGCCTCCGAAAATAACCACCGCATCGCTGGGAAAAGGAGGAAAGATGTTTTCTATAAATGCGATGAACGCCACGATAAGATAAATCCAAATCGGTTTCATCTTTCCCAATTTTTCTATCATCTTCTCCGTGTACATTTCAATTTTTGATTCTTTTTTCTTCGGCTTCTCCGGAGTCAGAAATTCCAGGGGATATTCCGTTGTTGTAGCGTGTGATGTGGTCTCGAGAACCGGATTGAATGGAAGAGTGTATCGAATAAAGGAAATGAGGGAGATGTCATCATAGAGTGATGCGTCGAGGAATATTGAAGGGGGCTGAATTTTAATATTACCCATAATCACCGCATCTGCAAACAACGGTTTATCCGTTAGTGAGGAGATGGATGCAGAGTCGAGTGCAGAGCCAATTGGAACGTGCTGTTCTCTCAGGTCCTGAAGAACCAGAAGTTGGTCTATAATTTCAAACTCATGCGGACTTTTTTGCAGTTCTGCCACGATGCTTTGACGAATGTAATTTCCGAGGACAGAAATGGTTGGATATGATGAAGTAAAATCCATCACGGCTAATCGCGTACGTTCACCTTCGATGAGTTGGGGGATAAAAGATTCGCATATTTTTTTTATCTGAAGGTTTAAATCCTGATTTGAACGCAATTGCTGAACAACTGAATCATTTGTGTGCTTACTACTATCTGCTGAGAATGAATTCAGGGGCAGGAATGTATATACGAGGATGAGGGAAAACAGAAGTTTCATTCGATACAAAGAGTGCTTTTTTTAGGAAATACTTTGGAGTGATACGACGGCGAATGCGGCAGCGCCTTCTTCACGTCCGATAAAGCCGAGATGTTCCGATGTCGTTGCTTTCACGGAAACTTGATGGAGTTGTACCGAAAGTGCGTGCGCAATGTTTTCTCGCATTGAAGGAATGTAAGCGCTGATTTTCGGTTGTTGCAAAACTATGGTTGAATCTATATTCACTATTTCAAAAAAAATATTGCGGATTTTATTTGCTGTTTCTTTTAAGAGAAAGATACTTGAAACGTTTTTATATGCCGGGTCGGTATCAGGAAAATGTTGACCGATATCGCCTAATGCTGCGGCTCCAAGTAAAGCATCGCAAACAGCGTGTAACAAAACATCGGCATCGGAATGTCCTTGAAATCCTTTGTCAAACGGAATTTCTACGCCTCCCAGAATCATTTTTCGATGTTCAGAAAGTTGGTGAACATCGTATCCAAAACCAAATCGAACCATTCTTTAAAGTCAGTATTAAATTATTTTTTTCAAACTCTTATCGTATTTCAAAACTTTGAAAAGTCCCTGTCCATTTGTTCCACTCTATGGAAACATTGACAACGTGAGCATTTGGCGGTCCGATTTTGACATTGTGAATAAGTTCCTCGATTAATGAGCGTTCGCCCTCGGCAACTATTTCAACATTGCCATTCGTCTTATTTTTTACTGAACCGAACAACATCAGTCGCGTAGCAGTTTTATAGACAAAATAACGGAAGCCAACCCCTTGTACTACGCCGCTGACCGTTAGTTTGCAACTTACCATCAATCATTTGTTTGAAAAATGCGGGGATATATACGAGGAAAATCAGAAATAAACAAGAAAAAGTAAGCCGATGAAATTGAAATGCGTAAAAAAATATTTTTTAAGGAAAACCGACAAAGATTTTCTATATTCATCCCGAATTTTTTTGGGGTTGTAGCTCAGTTGGGAGAGCACCTCGTTCGCAACGAGGGGGTCGAGAGTTCGAATCTCTTCAACTCCACAAAGCAATGAAAAGTTAACAATGAAAAATTAAAAGTGCTTGTCGAAATATATTCGATAAGCATTTTTCTTTTTTAAACTGCTATGAAAGAACTTGACACAGAATTGAAACGTTCCATGCAGAAGGCAATACTTTCTTGGTACAAAAAAAACAAAAGGAAATTTCTTTGGCGGGATAATGAAAGTCCGTACGTAATTCTGGTTTCGGAAATTATGTTGCAACAAACGCAAGTAAATCGGGTAAAAGAAAAATTGCCGAAATTTCTGAAACTGTTTCCTTCGATTCATTCTCTTTCGAGAACATCTCGCTCAGATGTTATTCGTGCGTGGAAAGGAATGGGATATAACAATCGTGCAATTCGGTTACAGGAATGTGCAAAGATGATTGTCGAGCGACATCGGGGAAATATTCCAGAAACGTTTGAGGAACTTTTGGAATTGCCGGGAATTGGGAATTATACTGCGTCTGCGATTTGTGTATTTGCATTCGGAAAAAATCTTCCCGTTGTTGATGTGAATATCCGGCGCGTGTATTCGAGAATGTTTTGGAACGTGAAAACGACTTCCGCTTTGCAAACGGAAAATAAAATTCAGCAACTTGCGGAAGAAATATTTCCTAAAAATAAATCTTCCGAGTGTCATCAGGCAATAATGGACATTGGCGCAATGTTTTGTACTGCGCGTTCTCCTAAATGCAATGATTGTATTGTGAATCGGTTTTGTCTTTCGGCAAACAAAATGAAAGTAGTAGTTCCGAAGAAAAAAGGCGAGAAGCTGTACAGAGGAAAGCCTCACCGATATTGGCGGGGGAAAATTGTTGACGTTCTTCGTAATTCTCTTGACGGGAAATTTGTTTCAAGTCAAGAAGTGTTGGAAAATTTGTTTTCGACGGAAAGAAAAAATGACGCTCGCTTTTTGAAAACAATTGTTACTGCACTGACAAAAGATAATGTGGTTGAAATGCTATTGAGTAAGGGTGATTCTTTTCTGTTGCGTTTGAGTCAATAGTAGCCGATTGTAAACGAAAGTTTGATGAACACACACAAATCAAAATTACTTGAATAGATTTTCTCACTCTCAGATAAACAATTCTCTTACTTTTTTCCTATTTTTGCACCACAATTTACTTTTTAACAATTTGTCTTAACGTGGAAACATTACTTTATATCATTCTTGCGCTCCTTCTTCTTGCAATTTTTCTCTTCTGGAAAAAATCGAGTGTGCCGCAAACCGATAATTCGCAATCGCTGGTTATGATGCAACAACAAGTGGAAAGTTTGCGAACGGAATTTCAACGCTCGCTTTCGTCGAATAGTGAACTTTTATCGCAATCGTTACGCGATACGACGAGTTTAGTGCAGCAACAACTTGTGCAAGTTACTTCGCAACTGAGCAGTACGACGCAAAACGTGAATCAACAACTTTCTTCTATCGCAACGCAAATGCAATCGCAAACCGGAAATATCGGCTCGCGGTTGGATAATGCGGCTAAAGTTATCAGCGATGTGCAGAAAAATTTAGGAGAACTCGGCAAAGTCGCACTTGAAATGAAAGAGGTGGGACAAAACGTTACCCAACTTTCCGATTTACTTCGCGCACCGAAATTTCGAGGAGGATTTGGTGAAATGCTTCTGGAGGATATGCTGAAACAAATTCTTCCGGCTCAACATTACGAAGCACAGTACCGATTTCGCAATGGTCAACAGGTGGATGCAGTTATTTTTACTGCGGGCGGTATCGTTCCGATTGATTCAAAATTTCCGTTGGAGAATTTTCAAAAGTTTACCCGGACAGAGATTGATTCGGAAAAAAAATCGTTCCGAAAGGCGTTTATCAATGACGTGAAGAAACATATTGACGCCATTAAATCAAAATATATTCTTCCTGATGAAGGAACGCTGAATTTTGCCTTGATGTACATTCCCGCAGAAAACGTGTACTATGAAACGATTATCAAGGAAGAAATAATTGACGGGGAAGGATTAATGATGTATGCGGCAAAAAGTCATGTCATTCCCGTCTCTCCCAACAGTTTGTACGCTTATCTGCAGGTGATAGCGCTCGGACTGAAAGGTCTGCAAGTGGAAAAGACCGCAAAGCAGATTCTCGATAATATTCATCGGCTTGGCGGCGAG
>JAGXRH010000144.1 GCA_018335975.1 Ignavibacteriales bacterium | reverse complement strand
AGTAATGCGGCTGCAACGACAAATAAAACTTTTGGTTTCCCCAATAATTGTTGCTTTAATTCAATACCGAGGGTACCTCCTCCCGACGAACTTCTGGTAACCACGATACCAGCAGCGGTTGCAACAACCAATGCCGGAATCTGCGTTACTAATCCATCACCGACTGTTAAAAGAGTAAATTTTTTAATTGCTTCTTCGAATGACAGCCCCATTTGTGCAACACCAATTACAAAACCGCCGAGTATATTAACAACGTTGATAACCAATCCGGCAATAGCATCTCCTCGTACGAATTTACTTGCGCCGTCCATTGCTCCGTAAAAATCTGCTTCGCGGGAAATTTCCTGTCGGCGATGTCGTGCAGTATTTTCATCAATATTTCCTGCATTTAAGTCTGCATCAATTGCCATTTGTTTTCCGGGCATTGCATCTAACGTAAATCGAGCAGCTACTTCAGAAATTCTTCCAGCACCTTTGACAATAACAACAAACTGGATAATGATAAGAATAATGAAAATCACAAACCCGACTACATAATTACCCTTCACCACAAAATGTCCAAATGCTTCAATAACTCTACCGGCATCTCCTTCACCAAGTATTAAACGAGTTGAAGCAACGTTTAATGATAGTCGAAATAGGGTAAGTAACAGTAGTAATCCGGGAAAAACTGAAAACTCCAGTGGGTGGAGTAAATACACAGCAACCATCAATGTTATGATGGAGAGAGTGATATTCAAAGTCAGAAGAATGTCGAGGAGACTTTGAGGAAGCGGGATGATAAGTACAACGAGAACGGATATTGCGGCTATTGCAATTAACGCATCGGTATTTGAACCAACGATTTCGAACAAGCGCATTATTCCCGTACGGGGAATGTGCTGAACGCCATTACCGTTGCGACGACCGGCTTTCGGTTTTCCACCACCAAGCCCGCCTTCGAGTGCGACTGTATTTCTTCGTGCTGCTGCCATTGGTTATCAGTTCAATCCAAATCCAAACTTTGTATTTTTCAAACGATACACGTATGCAAGTATTTCGGCTACTGCCTTAAACAGTTTATCGGGAATTGTTTCGCCGACATCTACCGTTTGGTATAACGACCTTGCTAACGGGGCGTCTTCTACAATTGGAACATTATGCATTATTGCTATCGCTTTAATTTTTTGTGCTAATAATTCCGCCCCCTTTGCAATAATTTTGGGAGCATCCATTTTTCCGATTTCATATTTCAATGCAACGGCAACGTGGGTCGGGTTCGTTATAACGACATCTGCTTTCGGTACGTCTGCAATCATCCGTTTCCGCGCCATTGCTCGCTGAATACTCCGAATACGTGATTTTAACATCGGGTCGCCTTCGGATTCTCGCATTTCCTCTTTCACTTCTTGCTTGGTCATTCTAAGATTTCGTTGATGTTCTCTCCATTGAAAAACATAATCAAATAATGCAAGCGCGAGAAATGCTAATCCCATTTTAATACCAACTCCGAGCGAAGATTTTCCGATAAATGCCATTACCACTTCAACCGAACTATCAACAACCATTATAGATTCATCAACAACGCTTTGAATAGAAAAATAGGCAACGATAGAAACGATGAGTATTTTCGCTATACCTTTCACTACTTCTACGACTGACCGACGGGAAAAGAAAATACGTTTGATTCCTTGAAACGGGTCTATTTTATTCAGTTCAAATCGCATCGGATATGTGCTGAAGAGAAAACCAACTTGTGCAACGCTGGAAGCAACTCCTATCACCATCAATAACATTGCAATCGGTAATAAAGCAGAAGCGAAGGTAACCATCATTTGTAATAAAATTCTTTGTAAAGAAACCTGAGTAATTTCGATTGAACCCACTTGTGAAAAAACGGTTTTCATTGCCTCACCGAGGTTGATTACGATTCCCGCTCCCATAAAGTATAAGAACAAGAGTCCGAACAAAAGGATAAACGCGGAATTGACTTCAACGCTCTTTGCAACCTGACCACGTTTCCTTGCGCGTTCAGTTCGTCGATGAGTCGGTTCTTCGGATTTATCCTGCGAATCATCCCGTTCTCCGGAGCCGGAACCTCTGCTATCTTCGTCTGCCATAACTACATCGCGCGAACTAATTCAAAAAGATTCTCTTCAAAATCAAGAAGCAATTTTTTGAAAACCACAACCATCAAGGGAGAGACGACATACAATACTAATAATCCCACAGTAATTTGTAGGGGAAAGCCGACAATAAAAATATTCATTTGCGGTACGACGCGGGATAAAATCGCGAGAACAACATTCGTCAAAAACATTGCGACGACAGCCGGAGCCGCTATTTTTACCGCTACAATGAACATCGTTTTCGAAAGCGATAACATTTCAGTGTAGACGGATTGGGAAAAAGTTATTCCACCGATTGGTACGGTTCCATAACTTAACTGGAGCGCTTCGAGAACAAAATGATGACCGTTTATTGAAAGAAAAACGAGAAATGAAATCAAGTGAAAAAATCGCGATAACACCGTTACCGATTGTCCAACCGATGGGTCGAAGAAGTGTGCAAACCCTAAACCCATATTGAAAGCGATAAATTCGCCCGCCAACATCGCGCCATAAAAAATGATACTGACGGCAAACCCAATTAACATTCCAACGACCGCTTCCTGAAAGACTAAGAGGATAAGTGAAAGAAAATGATTTTGGAGGAGAGGTGGAGTTAATTTGGAGGCAAGAGGAAAAAATGCCAATGAGAGAAAAAGCGCAAAAGCAATTTTCACTTGGGGTGGGACCGCTTCGTGTCCGAATACCGGAGCAACGGCTACCATTGTCCCTAACCGGACGAATAACATAACATACAATACAAATTGCGAAACGAGAACATCAGACATTGTTAATGAGCGATATTTGGAATTTGATTGTATAAATTTCTGGTAAACGTAACCATCACATTAATAACCCATGGTGTGGTCAAAAAAAGTACGATAGCAATGGCGATTAATTTAGGAACAAACGTCAAGGTAAATTCCTGGATTGAAGTTGCCGCTTGAAATATGGAAATTATCAATCCGACTAAAAGAGAAACAATCAGCACGGGTCCGCCGACGAGCAAAATCGTCCAAAAAAACTCTCGAGTTAAACCAATGATAAATTCCTGCGACACGGTGTTTTTCCTACTGAAAACTTTTTACAACGGATTGAATAACAAGCGACCACCCATCAACCAAGACGAATAATAGAAGTTTGAACGGCAACGAAATAATAATAGGCGGCAACATCATCATTCCCATGGACATCAAAATACTGGTGATAACTAAATCTATAATCAAAAACGGTATGAATAATAAAAATCCGATTTGAAATCCGACACGCATTTCACTCATAGCAAAAGCAGGGATGAGTACGTATGTTGGCACTTGGTCGCGGTTATTCGGTTTATTGATTTCGGATATTTTACTAAAAAATTCTAAATCCTCTTCGCGCGTATATTTAAACATAAATAACCGAATCGGTTCAACACCTCTGTTGTACGCCTCTTCCATCGTTATTTGTTCCTTCAGGTACGGCTGCAATCCCTTGGTGTTCACTTCATTCCACGTGGGAGCCATAATAAAAAATGTTAAGAACATTGCAAGTCCGACTAACACCTGAGCAGGCGGAACTTGCTGAAGTCCGATTGCTTGTTTTAGAAAATGAAGAACGATGACAATTCTCGTAAAACATGTAGTCAAAATAAATAACGCGGGAGCCAAAGAGAGAATGGTCATAAAAAACAAAATCTGTAATGTTACGGAAACATCTTCAGGCTTTGTTGCTTTCCCGATATCTATACCAATTTTGGGAAAGGGGAGCGATTTGTCCTGGGCAACGAGTACACTTGAAAAGGCAGCGATGACCAAGAGAATGAAAAATAATTTTCGCATGACGTTATTGTTGGGATGAAATATCGTGCGGGTTGAATATGGTTTTCCTTTTCCGCCCTCCGCTTTTAAAACCAATAAATCCGAGATATTCATTAAAATAGTCCGAAAACCCTTTTGCGGATTGTTGACGCTGGTTCTCAAGATTTGAAAGAATTTGGATTGCCTCCGAATCATTGAGTTCGGATATCGGTTGAATAGATTGGTCTGTTACCCCAACCACAAAATACTTATTCACCACTTTAATAAGATGAATAGTTTTTTTCGGTTGCAGTAACAATGTACCCAACACTTGCATATCCACGCCGGAAACAGGAGACGATGTTTTTCCCGAAAGAAATTTTTTCAGGAGGAATAACACCACCACCATCAGAGCAAGGACGAAAACAAGTGAAAGAATTGCTTTGATGGCAATCCATTCCATATTATTTTCCTAATCCCTTGATCCGCTCTGCTGTTTCGACGAGATTGGTGATACGAACGCCAAAGTGTTTGTCAACGACAATCACTTCGCCTTCCGCCATCTTCTTTCCGTTGATCCAAATATCCACCGGTTCGGTCGCGTACTTATCAATTTCGATAAGTGAACCACGCTCTAACTCGAGAATATCTTTTATCTGCATCGAAGTTCGTCCCAACTCAATATTGAGCGGAAGTTTTAAATCGAGCAGGATATCGAGTTTGCGTTCTTTCACTTCCGAGCGCGGTCCCGATTGGAGAGTATCAAACTCTGCCTTCTGAACCTCTACTTGAGGTTCGGAAGATTCCATTTGACTCATTGGTTGTGTTGCGCCGATGGGCTCTGTTGCTGCAAATCTACTGTGTGCCATAGTTTATTATTTTTATCTTGCTAATTCTTCTTGAACATTTCTTGTTAATTTTACTGCAAAATTTCCGTTGGAGAAGCCGGGCTTACCAAAATATTTCTGAATACCGTTGATGAGCACCTGCGCCTCACCCCCTATTTTCGTATCTAATCGGAGAACATCGCCGACTTCCAGATCAAGAACATCATTCATCGCAATATGTGTTCTTCCCAAACGAATAATAACGGGAAGTTCCGTCTGCTCAATTCGATGAGTTAATTCTCCAACCCATGAATCTCTTCCCTTGGAGACACGCAAATGAACACGTTCCTGACCTTCTAATTTTTCTAAAACATCTTTTACTGCGCCCGTTGGAAAACAGACATTCATTCGGTAATGTTTATCGCCGATGGCTATATCAAAAGAAAGAACCAATACGTTTTCGTTGGATGGAGTTATTTGTGCAAAATCCGCTCTGCTTTCATAGCGTTCGAGTCGGAATGTCAACGGCGCTAACCGTCTCCATGCATTTTGTAAATCCGTAATTCCCCGCTGGATAAATCCTTTAACAATGCTCTGTTCTATTTTCGTGATGGTGCGTGGTTCAACTCCCCCTTTACCCTGTGCCTCAGCAAGAGAACCGCCGAGTAATCGTTCGACTAACGCGAGAATTAATTCAGGTGTAAGTTCTAATATTGCATACGTGCTGGACTCTTCAATACGAAAAACATACAAACAGCGTGGACCGGTATTTCCAAGAGTGTATTCATTATACACTACCTGTTCAATACCTTGTAACCCGACAGAAACCATCATCTGCAAACGGGAAACTAAATACGTTTTAAATGAGTCGGCAAAATTTTCATGAATTGCACGTAAAGTTCTGAGACGATCTTCAGAGAGACGATGAGGCATCCGAAAATCAAACGGCTCAACCATTTTATCGTCGAAACCGACTTCATCATGTTGAGGTCGGACTTGTCCAGTGGC
>JAGXRH010000143.1 GCA_018335975.1 Ignavibacteriales bacterium | reverse complement strand
CGTTCTTTGGTGTTCATAGTCAGGTTCGTATTCATTGCGGAATTCCTTCGTGATAATTTTTGGAATTCCAAGTTCCGAAAAACCTGACATTTCTATTGGTCGTTTATACTGACATTTTTAATGGGATATTACAGTTAATATCTCAACTGTAAACTTCAAGCGCTAAACTGAAAACTTTTTAGTATTTTTTGCCCGCTTAATTTTCAAAAAACTTTCTTGCCCTCTTTCAAAACACAATTCGTCGAAGTCTGCATCTTCAAACGAGAAAACAATTCCGCGAAATATTTATTATTGCAACGCGCTTCGAATGAAAAATTATTTCCGAACATCTGGCAAATCATTACAGCAAAGATTGAGGAAAACGAAACCGCGCTACAAACAGCACAACGCGAGATTGAAGAAGAAACAAAACTCAAACCACTCGCATTGTGGAATGTTCCCTACGTGAATACATTTTACCATTTGAAAAGCGATACAATAAATTTTATTCCGTTCTTCTCAGCAGAAATTGCAAACGAAAGCGTTCCACAACTTTCCGATGAACATCAATCATACGGTTGGTTTTCAATTGCCGAAGCAAAAGAGAAATTAGTGTGGGATGGTCAAAAACGCGGTTTGGATATTGTTCACGAATACATTGTTGGCAAGAAAGAAGCGGAACGTTTATCAAGGATTGGAGTAATGAAGTAATGGAGCGTCGGGGTATTTAATTTGTTACTCCAGTTCTCCATAACTCCAACACTCCATTTTTATTTTTTCATTTTTCCCGAAGGGATGCCTTCGGCATAATTTTTAATTGAACTCATGAGTTTACTTGTTGTAGGCAGTATCGGCATTGATACCATCGAAACACCATTCGGCAAAGCGGAAAACGTTGTCGGCGGTTCGTCTATTTATATTTCCCTTGCATCGAGTTACTTTGCTCCGCCGCGATTGGTTGGCGTTGCCGGAGATGATTTTCCGAAATCCGCTATCGAACTTTTGAAACGCAAGAGCGTGGATATGGAAGGATTGGAAATAATCAAAGGCGGAAAAACTTTTCGCTGGGGAGGGAAATACCATCTCGATTTTAACGTGCGCGATACGCTCTACACGGAACTGAATGTGTTTCAATCATTCAATCCGAAAATTCCTGCCGCATACAAAGAGAGCGAATATGTTTGTCTGGGAAACATTGACCCGGTACTGCAACTGCGTGTGTTGGAACAAATGACGAAACCGAAACTCGTTGTGTGCGACACAATGAATTTCTGGATTGAAGGAAAACTTTCGGAATTGAAAAAAACGTTGGAACGAATTGATGTCCTTCTTGCGAACGATAGCGAGGTAAAGTTGCTTACAAAAGAATCGAATTTATTTCTCGCAGCAAAAATTTTACGAAAGATGGGACCAAAAATTTTGATTATCAAAAAAGGGGAACACGGCGCAATTCTTCTCACGGAAAAAACAACATTCATCACACCCGCATTTCCGCTTGAATCTGTGTTTGACCCAACAGGAGCAGGCGATTCATTCGCTGGCGGATTTATCGGTTGGCTGGCAAAGACGGATGATATTTCCGATGAAAACTTAAAACGCGCTGTGGTGTACGGAAGCACCATCGCTTCATTTTGCGTAGAAAAATTTTCGATTGATAAATTGAAAGAGTTAACGCACTTTGAAATTGAAACGCGATACCGTGCATTTCGCGCGTTGACGCAGTTTCAGGAATAAGATTCTACACAACGAAAATCGGTTGCTAAAATTCAATAAAAATAATAATGCACCGATGCTTGCGGAAGTGGAAGGATGCTTCCATCGTTATAAAAGGTGAACGCTCCTTCAAAAGAAATATGCAACGCTTCCTGATACTTAAACTCTCCGCCAATTCCCGCACCGAAACGCACAGGCGATTCAACTTCGTTTTTATCCGTTCCCTGGTAGAAATAACTAATACCGGGGAAAAAATAAAAACGAGTGGTTTGTCCCCGCACTAAATCGTACTGAATTTCGCCGCCAAGGGAAAAATATACATCATCTTTATTTTTGATTATTCCCGTTACCAACTGTAATGATAGTTTTGATGGAAAATGATTCCGAAAACTAATGCCAACACCAGAGGTTGGTCCCGCGCTAAATCCTAATCCATAAATGTTTTTATCAAACCCTTCTGCGGTTTGGTCACCCTCAACAATTACTTGTGATTGCAACTTAAGAGGCAAAAACAAACATAACCCAAAAATGAATATATAAAACACTCTCTTGTACTCCTGTTCAATCTTTTTCAGAAAAGAAAATCTCGACATAATAATTGCGGTGATAAATTTATGTTACCTCGAAAAAGTTGACGAGAACATACGGAATTGCGCATATTTCAACAAGCATTCGCAATCAAATTTCTCCGATGCACCTTTTCCCCCGGTAACAGAATAAATCTTTTTTGTTGTTCTCTTCGTTTCTCTTGGCAATGAAGCACAAACATATTATATTTTCGCCGCAAAAAAATTTTTCTCATCCCGATTTCTCTGTCGGGATTTTTTCTGTTGATACGCATAACACAATGAACTCATCTTCTCTTCTCGAATCGGTTACCAAAACTTCAACAAACGGAAAAGCAACCGAACTTTTTCCCGAATCGCTCACCTTTAACGACATCTCGCTTGTTCCGCGTGTCGTTTCTACCGTTCGTCATCGCACGGAATCATCGCCATCTGCTAATTTTCTCGGCGCGCAACTTCAGCTGCCGTTAATTGCCGCGCCTATGCCCGATGTTTGCGCAGGAAAAATGGCTTCGTCGCTTTCAAAACTTGGCGGACTCGGAATTATTCATCGCTTTTTAACAATTGAAAACCAACTTTCTGAAATCGCTCTTGTTGAAAAAAGAAATCAACTCGGTTGCGCGATTGGAGTTACCGGCGATTGGAAAGAACGATTCGAAAAATTATACGCGAATGGAATCAGAATGTATTGTCTCGATATTGCAAACGGCGGAAATCAACTTGTTGCAGATTCAATACATTGGCTTCGCAAACAAACAAAAACCGACCCAATAAAAATAATTGCCGGAAATGTCGCCGCCGCTGAAACATTTACGTGGCTTGCAGAAGTTGGCGCAGATGCAATTCGTGTCGGCATTGGCAACGGCTCGATTTGCACAACTTCGATTGAAACGGGAATCGGGCAAGGACAGGTTTCTGCCATCGTTGAATGTGTTCACGCGCGCGAAGAAAAAAAACTTTCCGCGCTGATTATTGCCGATGGAGGAATACGAACTCCCGGCGATATGAGTAAAGCATTGGCTCTCGGTGCAGATGCGTGTATGCTCGGCTCGGCTCTTGCTGGAACGGAAGAATCTCCCGGTGAAGTCATAAAATATCGCGGACAATTGTACAAACGTTATGTCGGCGCAGCATCGTTCGCAACAAAAATGTCCAACGATTATGTTGAAGGCGAAGAAACACTTGTTCCCTACAAGAGCAGAGTTGAAAAAGTGGTGAAGCGATTTTCCGACGGCGTACGTTCTTCGATGGCGTATATGAATGCGAGGACACTGCAAGAGTTTCGCGAGAATGTTTCTTTCGTGCGATTGACACAACATTCTTTTATTGAAAGAACGCCGCACATTCTTTCGTAAGCGAATTATGAATAGTTGGAGATTTTGCCGCTTGTGAAGAAACCATTTTTCGCTTTTCTTTTTTTATTTATTGCTTTCAACTCAAGTTCTTTTTCGCGACAACGGATTCCATCGTGGCGATTGTCGCTTTCATCGTTCGGAACGTATGGCGATTACGCTTCAACAACTCCTTCCTCAAATTTTCTTGACAAGAGAACTTCGCAATCGTTCGGTGTGTACGGAACTTTTATCAAAGGCGTTCATAGTTCGTATTCATTTGGAACGGAAATTCTCTCACTCGATGAAAAACCGCTCAATAAAAATTTCTTTTCGCAGCAACTCTACACAACGCGCGGTTCGTGGTGGCTCGGTGGAAAGTGGAGCGTAGCTGCGCATGGAGCGATTCTTCACGAAGATGATTTCGATTATCACGATGTTGGTTTCGTTGCACTTGATTCGCTCTACTCTTTTCCTGCGACAATGTATTATTTCATCGGCGGCGGAATTTTGTTTCACCAATCGCAATTTGCAACTGCAAGCGTAACAGGTACACTTTCTTTGTACGAAAACAAAATTTATTCGCAGTTGTTCACCGCAAAATATTCTTATCAAATAGCGCAAGGACTATTTAACATTTCTGCAATTGATGCAGGAAAAACGAAATCCACTCCGTTACTTCTGTCCGCTCGCGAACAACTTACGTATTTCTATTCGCAATTTTCGTTCAATGCAAAAGTTTCGTTGGGGAAAAGAGTCTTTTTCTTCGATGAATCTCTGCTTGTACTTTTCAATCAACGCGAACAGCAAACAGTATCGTTCGGAGGCGGGGTTTCATATTTCTTTTCACCGAAGTTTTCTCTTATCGGAACGTTTGAATTTGAAAAGTTCGATAGTTACACAATTTCTTACACTGCATTGGGATTGAAATACAATTACGTTTCGGAATAATGCCAATGAGTATCGAACAAAATACCTCTCGTCTTCGCGATGTTACAGAAAAAACAATTGCTGAAATTCTGAAAACAGAAAAAGTATTGTTCGACGAGCAATTTCGTTATGCATTGCTCAACGGAGGAAAACGGCTTCGTCCGATTGTTACAATGTTGTGCTGTGAAATTGCCGGTGGAAAATCTTCCGACGCACGATATGCTGCTGCGGCAATGGAAATGCTGCACACATTCACTCTTGTCCACGATGATATTATGGATAACGCAAACACGCGGCGAGGTTTGGCAACGCTACACAAAAAGTGGGATGTCGGAACGGCGATTCTTTCCGGCGACGAAATTCTTGCGCTTGCCTATCGTGCGTTGTTGAAAACGAAAAGCAAAAAAAACGTGCGCCTCGTTGAAATTTTTACGAAAGCATTTTTTGATGTATGCGAGGGACAGGCGTACGACAAAGATTTTGAAACGCGCACAACTGTTACTTCAAAA
The DNA here is from genome assembly GCA_018335975.1 of Ignavibacteriales bacterium. Classification (GTDB taxonomy): domain Bacteria; phylum Bacteroidota; class Ignavibacteria; order UBA10030; family F1-140-MAGs086; genus JAGXRH01. The sequence continues at coordinate 2,549 of JAGXRH010000143.1, read as the reverse complement.
GAATATTTGAAAATGATTGAGTTGAAAACGAGCGCGCTGTTTTCTTCATCTGCACAACTTGGCGGACTAATCGCAAACGTTTCAGAAAAGAAATTGAATGCGCTCGCGGCGTTTGGAAAAAACATCGGCATTGCATTTCAAATTCAAGACGATTATCTTGATTGTTTTGGCGACGAAAAAACATTCGGCAAAAAAATCGGCGGCGATATTGCGGAAGGAAAACGAACATTCTTCCTCGTGCGCGCCTTAGAAAAATCTCCGCGCAGTGTACTGCTCAAAAAAGTTGCGCAAAGAAAAATTTCTGCTTCTATGATTCCGGAAGGGATAAAACTCTTTGAAGAAATGGGCTTAAAAAAAGAAGCCGAACATTTGGTGGAAAAATACACACAAACAGCAATTACCGCATTAAACGTATTTCCCCAAAGTTCCTCAAAAGAAACGCTGATACGGTTTATTCTGCAACTTGTTGGACGGAAATCATAAATTGCATGACAACAAATTGTAGAAAAAGGAATGTTGGTAGAAGGGACGATGATGAAAGCAGTGGAAACAATTTGAGATTTGCGATGGGCGTTTTTGATGTGAGGAAAGTTTTGTAAGTTAATGGCGAAAATTTTTTTTGAAAGGAAATTCTATGAGACAATTAAAACTTATTCTTTTTGCAGTTCTCTTTTGTAGAATAATATCTATTTCGCAATGGACATACACTGGGGCCCTGGTAGTAACGTAGGAAGTTTATTAGTAATTGGAACTGATTTATATGCTGGTTGTTATGATTTATGGGGTTCAACAGGTGGGGTTTACCGCACCACAAATCTTGGTACTACTTGGATAAAATTGACCAGTAGCGATACTTTCAATTTTGTAACCTCGATTGCGGAGATGGGTGGCTCCATTTATGTTTCTACGCAAGGAAGTGGGGTATTTCGTTCTACTAACTTAGGCTTATCTTGGAGTATTTCTGATTCTGGATTACCGCCACCCACTGGATTTTTTTCTGATTATACCTATACTATAATTGTAAATGATACAAATTTATTAGCTGGAACGGTCTGTCGAGGAGCCTTTCTTAGTAATAATGGTGGCGCTTCTTGGTTTCAAAGAGGATTAAATGGATTTTGCATTTTAAAATTTGCTTTTGACAACAACACTATATATGCGGGAGAATCAGGAAGCGGGGTATTAGTATCAACTAACTATGGTGTCAATTGGACTTTACGCGACAATGGATTTCCCGGGGGAGTACTTTCTATGATATTCCATCAGGGAAATATTTTTGCAGGAAGTTTTATCGGAAATGGAACAAATAATGGTGTTTACCGCTCTTCAAATCAAGGTCAAAATTGGGTACGTGCAAGTACAGGACTCCCCTCTAATGTGGAAGTACATTCTTTCGCAGTTATTGAAAACATTCTTTTGGCAGGAACTTATGGATACGGAATATTCAAATCTACGGATAACGGTGGTTCATGGTTTTTTATAAGTGATGGTATACCTACTAATCTTTCAGTCAGATGTTTTGCTACAATTAGTGATAAGATTTTTGTAGGAACATCTTCAAATGGTGTTTGGATGAGTAATCTTTCTGCGATACTATCTATCAAAAATGAAGGAACTCGGTCATTTTATTCATTCTCTCTCTCCCAAAATTATCCCAATCCCTTCAATCCATCCACAACGATACGATTCACACTCCGCGAATCACAAATTACATCTCTAAAAATCTACGACATCTTCGGGAAAGAAGTTGCAACGTTGATTCACAACAAATTAATGAATGAAGGGACGCACGAAATAGAATTTGACGCAACCAATCTTCCGAGCGGAATGTATTTTTATCGTTTGCAAACAAAAGATTTTTCCGAAACAAAGAAACTCCTGCTGCTAAAATAGAATTTGTTGGAGAATCGAACTCCTGCCCAAAAGACCACAAATGGAAAGGTGATAGAAAATATAATTTATGAAATTCACCTTTCTGAAATGGGAATTTCTCTGTATGTTTTCCACGCTTTTTTTAACATCGGTAAACTCGTACGTAATGAAATTCTTTCGATACCTCTTTTTTTTCTGTTTCTGTTTCTTTTCCTTCAACCTCTTCGCACAAACACAAGCGAACTTCGATATCATAGACGCATTTCCAAACTTGCCTGCAATTGAGCGTCCCGTTGATATTCAAAATGCGGGTGATGGCAGTGGACGGTTGTTTGTCGCCTCGCAGACCGGAAAAATTTTTGTGTTCAATGCCGAGCGAAGCGTTCAAAGTTATTCCACGTTTCTCGATATCAGCAGCAAAGTTACCACTGCTTTTATTGACGGTTTCCTTGGATTTACTTTTCATCCTGACTTTGCGCAGAACGGATTTTTCTATGTTGATTACACTGCGCCCAATCCCTTTCGTACGGTTATTTCCCGCTTCAAAGTGAGCGAAAGTAATCCCGATGCGGCAGATACGACGAGCGAATTTATCATTATGGAAATTCCGTTGCCCCCTTTATCTGCGCATAATGGCGGACAACTTGCTTTCGGTCCCGATGGTTATCTTTATATTT
>JAGXRH010000142.1 GCA_018335975.1 Ignavibacteriales bacterium | reverse complement strand
TTGCAAGGTCGAGATACCCGGCTTACCATTGACCCTTACCCGATTGCAGGCTCAAATCCCAACGATGTCGTTGCAAATACTGAAACACAAGAATGGCCGCTGCCGATGACATTCCAATTCGGCGTTGCGATGGATGCGATTAAAGATGATGTAAATGCGTTGACGATAAATTTTGATTATCGCGATGAGCGGGATTTTCGTCCCGTACCATATATGAGTGCAGAGTACAATTTTCGCGGCGTTCTCTTTTTACGCGGCGGGACAAATTTATATGTGTTACAGGAACGTTATAACGATCTTGATGATAAGTACAAAGAAGTTTCTCAACTCAATGTATCTGGCATAAATGCGGGTGTTGGGATTCACTGGGATTTTCCCGAAGTTAACATGTTAGTGAAAGTTGATTATTCTTATTCGGACTTACATATTCTCCAGTCCGCTCATCGTATTTCGGTGGGATTTGCATTTTGAGTTGTTCCTAAGTTGAAAGAAACGTCATTTCGTTATGCATCGGAATGACGTTTTTATTTTTTAGCGTATTCTCCTCGTTTGTATATTGCGCCAAGTTATTTCTGAAAATTGAATGTCTGACAACAAAAATATAAAAGTAATTTACGACCCGTTAACTGAATTGATGACGTATTACGCCGATAAAAAAGGTGAAGCGAAAGTTGCAAAGAAAAAATATGATACGATTGAAGAAGTTTTAAAAAACCGTATCATTGACGGTGAGAAAATCGGGTTGGAAAAGGATTTAGACGAAGGATTGAAAAAATATTCCGCGCTCGAAATCATCAACACGATTTTACTTGACGGAATGAAAGTCGTCGGCGAATTATTCGGCAGCGGACAAATGCAATTGCCGTTCGTATTACAGTCTGCGGAAGTAATGAAAGCCGCGGTAAAACATCTCGAACAGTTTATGGAAAAAGCGGATACTTCCACAAAAGGAATAATGGTAATTGCAACAGTGAAAGGCGACGTTCACGACATTGGAAAAAACCTTGTAGATATAATTCTTACGAACAACGGTTACAAAGTTATCAATCTCGGAATAAAATGTCCGGTGGAAACAATGCTTCACGCCGTGGAAGAATACAAAGCAAACGCAATCGGAATGAGTGGTTTGCTTGTGAAATCTACCGTAATTATGAAAGAAAATCTGGAGGTGATGAATGAACGTGGAATAGCAATTCCCGTTGTTCTTGGAGGAGCAGCGTTAACTCGCCGCTATGTTGAAAATGATTTGCAATCGGTGTACAAAGGGCACGTTTCGTACGCCAACGATGCATTTGACGGATTGCATTTTATGGAGAGAGTTGCATCGGGAAATTTAGAAAAGAAAAAAGAAATTTCTCCAGCGGAAGCAGATGAAACTGTTGAAGATAATTTGACGGGGCAAGAAGCGAAAATATATTTAGCAGAAAAAGACGCTTCGACTTCGTTCAGCGTGACACTCAAACCTCAAACCTCAAACCTCAAATCAATCGAACAAATCCCAATCGCTCCTTTCCTTGGAAGTAAAGTTGTAGAAAATATTTCCCTCGATGAATTATTTTCGTACGTAAATGATGTTGCGCTTATACGAGGACAATGGCAAGTGCGAAAAGGGAAGTTGGCTCAAGAGGATTATCAGAAACTTCTTGACGAAAAAATTTATCCCGAGTATGAGAGTTTAAAATTAAAAGTGAAAAATGAAAAGTTACTCGAACCGAAAGTTGTGTACGGATATTTCCAATGTCAATCGGATGGAAATGATTTGATTGTTCACAAAATGACAAATGGCGAATTACGAATTACGAATTACGAATTCCAAACCCCAAACCTCAAATCTCAAACCCTGCGTTTTACTTTTCCAAGACAAACCACTGACCGTTTTCTCTGTCTTTCAGATTTCTTCGCTTCAAAAGAATCCGGAAAATTTGATGTTGTTGCGATGATGTTGGTAACAATGGGAAACCGTGCGTCGGAATATTCCAAACAATTATTTGAATCGAACAACTACAAAGATTATCTCTACTTTCATGGATTGAGCGTTGAATGTGCTGAAGCCCTTGCGGAATTATGGCACAAAAAAATCCGCGAAGAATTCGGAATTGCAAGTACCGATGCAAAAGAAATGAAACGCTTATTCAGTCAAGGATATCAAGGAAGCCGTTTCAGTTTTGGTTATCCTGCCTGTCCGAATTTAGAAGACCAATCAAAGTTATTTGAATTACTGCAACCGGAACGAATTGGTGTTGAACTCACGGAAGAATTTCAACTTGTACCCGAACAATCAACATCGGCAATTATCGTTCATCACCCGCAAGCGAAGTATTTTAATGTGAAGTAGTTAATCGGATGACCTACTCTACTTTTCGCTTGAAACTTTTCACTTCTTTTCCTACTTTAACCCTCGATTTTTTTCAACTTCAATTTACCATTTGAACAATGAACAAACTTTCTAACTTTTACGATTCGTCCGTCGGGAAAAAAGTGCTGATGAGTCTCACAGGAATTTTTCTTTGTCTTTTTCTCGTCGAACATTTGCTCGGAAACTTACTCCTATTTGCCGGAGCAGAAACATACGACACCTATTCAGAATTCCTCGCGCATAATGTATATCTCTTTATCGTTATGCGTTTTATAGAACTCGGATTATTCGCAAGTTTATTTCTCCACGCATTTCTCGGTGTATTGTTGTGGTTCAAGAACAGAGCAACTCGTCCGCAGAAATACGAAAAGAAAAAAGCGCCCGAAGATACATTGCTTGCCTCGCGTATTACAATGATTACTGGAAGCATTGTTTTTATTTTTCTCGTTATTCATTTGCGCACGTTTTTTGTTCCAACACGATTTGGGACGGAAAAATTTTCACCGTATCAGGTTGTTGCCGATGCATTTCAAAGCGCGCCGTATTCTTTCTTTTATATTATTGCGCTTATCTTTCTTGCGTATCATTTGCGACACGGATTTCAATCTGCATTTCAAACGCTTGGTTTAAGAACAAAAAGTTACATCAAACTTCTCGATGCGATTGCAGTAATTTTTTGGTTGCTCATTCCTCTTGGATTTGCAACAATGCCAATTTATTTTTTGTGGTTTCATAATTAATAATAGCACACAGACGACACGGATGTTACAGATTTGCACAGATTAAATCAGTGAACATCAGTTTAATCGGTGTCATCCGTGTGCAATTAAAAAATTTCAAATAATTCTATGCTCAATTCCAAAATTCCCGATGGACCAATCGAAAAAAAATGGTCGTCACATAAGTTTAGTTCCAAGTTAGTTAATCCTGCAAACAAACGTAAATACACTATAATTGTTGTCGGCACCGGGCTTGCAGGTTCATCCGCCGCCGCATCGCTTGCAGAACTTGGCTATAACGTTCTCGCATTTTCTTATCACGAATCTCCGCGTCGGGCTCACAGTATAGCCGCACAAGGTGGAATCAACGCGCCGAAAAATTATGCGAATGACGGCGACAGCGTTTGGCGTTTGTTTTACGATACGGTGAAGGGCGGCGATTATCGTGCGCGTGAAGCAAATGTCTATCGTCTTGCAGAAGTGAGCGGAAGCATTATTGACCAATGTGTTGCGCAAGGAGTTCCGTTTGCACGTGATTATGCTGGTTATCTTGATAACCGCTCGTTTGGGGGCGCGCAGGTTTCAAGAACATTTTATGCCCGTGGACAAACAGGACAACAACTTTTGCTTGGAGCGTATTCTGCATTATGTCGCCAAATTGATAGTGGCGGTGTAAAATTTTTTGAGCGCAGAGAAATGCTCGACCTCGTTCAAGTTGATGGAGTTGCGCGTGGAATCATTGCAAGAAATTTAGTAAATGGAGAACTTGAATCGTACGCCGCTGATGCAGTAATTCTTGCAACCGGTGGTTACGGAAATGTTTTTTTCCTTTCCACAAATGCAAAAGCGTGCAATGCAACTGCGATTTGGCGAGCGCATAAAAAAGGCGCGTACTTTGGCAATCCGTGTTACACGCAAATTCATCCGACATGTATTCCCGTAAGCGGAGATTATCAATCGAAGTTGACATTGATGAGTGAAAGTTTGCGCAACGATGGGCGCGTGTG
>JAGXRH010000141.1 GCA_018335975.1 Ignavibacteriales bacterium | reverse complement strand
GGGCGGGAATTGTTGACGGCGCGGGTTTTGGCGATAATACCAAAGCGGCGTTGATGAGCGGCGGGTTAATCGAAATTACTCAACTTGGTGTTGCGATGGGTGCGCACGAAAAAACATTTTACGGACTTGCAGGAGTTGGAGATTTGTTTGTTACCTGCACCAGCAAACATAGCCGCAATCGGTATGTTGGCGAGCAACTGGGGAAAGGAAGAAAGTGGGAATTTATTCTTCGCGAAATGGAAATGGTTGCCGAAGGAGTTTCCACCACAAAATCTGCTGTTGCACTCGCGAAGAAATATCGCGTGGAAACGCCTATCATCAATGAAGTGCACAAAATAATTTTCGAGAATAAAAATGCTCACGAAGCGGCGCATGATTTGATGAGCGGTATCGCAATTGAGGAATGTTGAATTAGCGCTCATACTTTTCCTTATCTTTCGGCACATTTTTTTGACAATTATCCGTATCAACATTTACACTTTAATAACTTACGATAAGACTCGATGCAATTAGAGTTTACAGAAAAAATTATCCTTCCCGAAATTCCAAATCTTCACAAAATTTCTGTGTATGAAGAAAACGGCGGTTATCAAGCAATGCGAAAAGCATTGCAAATGCAGCCGGATGCGGTTACGAATGAAGTTAAACAATCCAATCTTCGTGGAAGGGGAGGAGCCTGTTTTCCCACCGGTTTGAAATGGACGTTTATGCCCAAACAGACAACGAAACCGAAATATCTTTGCTGCAACGCTGATGAAAGCGAGCCGGGAACATTTAAAGACAGACAAATTATTGAGTTCAATCCGCATTTGCTGCTCGAAGGAATTTTATGCGCGGCGTATGCGATGGGAATTAAATCCACCTACATATACATTCGCGGTGAATATCATAAGTGGTATAAAATTTTACAAAATGCAGTTGATGAAGCGTACGCAAAAAATTATGTTGGAGAAAAAATTTTCGGAACGGAATTTTCTACTGATATAGTAGTTCATCGTGGAGCGGGAGCATACATCTGTGGAGAAGAATCTGCGTTGATGAATTCAATCGAAGGGAAGCGAGGTTATCCAAGAATCAAACCACCGTTTCCCGCAGCGTTTGGAGTGTGGGGATGTCCGACGACGATTAACAATGTTGAAACACTTTGCAATGTTCCGCATATTATCAATCGTGGATGGGAATGGTTTTCAAAAATCGGCGCGCCAAAACATCCGGGAACAATTCTACTTGGTGTGAGTGGACACGTGAATAAACCCGGCGTGTATGAATTTCCTACGGGAATTTTACTCACCGATTTAATTTATGAAGTGTGCGGCGGCGTTCCGGGAAATAAAAAAATCAAAGCCGTAATTCCCGGCGGTTCATCCACGATGTGGTTACGCGGCGAAGAATTGGAAGGAGTACGCTTGGATGCTGAGTCGTTAAAATCGGTTGGGACATCCATCGGAACCGGCGGGGTAATCGTGATGGATGAAGATACGGATGTGATAAAAGTTCTTACAACAATTTCCCATTTCTATCATCACGAAAGTTGCGGACAGTGTACTCCTTGCCGCGAAGGAACCGGTTGGATGGAAAAAATTCTTCACAGTTTTGTTCGCGAAGAAGCAACACTTGAGGATATTGATTTACTGCTTGATGTTGCAAACAACATTGAAGGAAACACTATTTGCGCATTGGGTGATGCCGCCGCATGGCCAGTGCAGAGTGTGATAAAAAAATTCCGGAGTGAGTTTGAGAAGCATGTGAAAAGAACGACCAGAGTTTCTTCCTACATTGCCCCGCCCCATCTCGTTGCGGCAGAAGTATAACATTTGTTCGATTGGATTCTTCGCTTCCAATGCCAATACGTACTCAAACAGTTGATAAACCTATCCCGAAACGTTCTCCCATAAAAAAGAATATCAAAAAAACTCCCGGCATTTCTTCGTTTATCATCGAACAGGACACGAGCAAAGCTGATGAGATGGGGACATATTTTGCAAAAAAAAATGTACTCGTCGTCTCTTCCGTTGAAAACCTCCGTAATCATTTAGGAAATTCGCCAGCGGTAGTCGCAATCAATATTTTTCTCTCCCCCGAGGATGGCTTTCAGGTGATACGTACCCTCCGAAGAGATAATAATAAACTTATCTGTATTTTATTTTCACCCCTCCCGTTTTTCCCGAATGTTGAACAAAGGGTAAAACAATCCGGTGCATTCACTTTCGTACAAACGGAGAAAGGATACGATGAATTAGATAATGCTTTTTCCCAAGCGAAACAATTTCTTGAAAAAAATGGTAAAGAAAACTATAACGTTGGCGACAATACTCTTACCAATGAAAGCATTTCAATATTACAACAGGAAATTGAGGTTGCTCGTGCGAACGAAGCGCGGTATAAAAATTATTTTGAGAATGCGAGTTTCCCCATTTTTGTGCTCGACCCCAAAAAAGATATTGTGCTGGAAATGAATGGTCAAGCAGAACGATTTTTGGGGTACACAAAAGCGGAATTGATAAAAATGCGGAAACTTCCCTTCGTTTCTCCTTCGCCGCATTTACGCGACATAATGAATTGGGGAATTCAACTGACCAATACTGCAACAATGCGAACGAAAGTGGGAGAATTATTGGATGTTGAATTGACCGCCGGTATTGTTGAACAAAGTTCACGAACAGGCGAGATAACATCGTTACTGATTTTGTACGTGAAAGATGTTACCGAGCAGAAACGATTGCGGGAACAACTTGTTCAGGCAGAGCGGATGAGTCTTCTCGGGCGGCTTTCTGCGGGAATTGCGCATGAAATCCGGAATCCATTAACGGCAGTAAAAATAAACCTGCAAGAATTCGATTTACAAATAAATAAACAACATCCGTTGCGCGATTCTCTTTCCCTTGCGCTTCAAGGGGTTGAGCAAATTGAGCGCATCATTGAAAGTACACTCGAATTTGCACGACCCACAAAACCAGACCAGGAAAAAGCGGACATTAACGAGATATTGGAGAAAGCCGTTGCTTTCGTGAAGCCGACATTTCAAAAGAAAAATATCAACTTCGTACTGAACAAAGGGACAAAACTTCCACACGTTCTTGTTGACCCGCGACAAATTCAGCAAGTCTTTTTGAATCTGATGACGAACGCGCTTGACGCTTCACACAAACAATCATCAATTGAGGCGAAAACATTTCTGCTCAAAAACATTACCCCATTACAGCCGATGGCGCTTGATGAAGTGGAACGGCAAGATTTTCGGGAAGGGGAAAAAAATAATTATGTGGTTGCAGAATTCAGAGATTTCGGGATGGGAATTCCTCAGGAACATCTTGAACATGTCTTTGAACCATTTTATACAACAAAAGCCAAAGGCACAGGTTTGGGGCTCGCAATTTCTAAACAGATTCTCGATTTACACAACGCATTTATCGTTGTATCATCAAGTATAGAGAACGGGACAACGTTTTCGTGTTACTTCCCGGTCAGTAAAAATGGAAAAAAATAAAAAAATAAAAGTACTCATTGCAGACGATGAAGTCTTGCTCACCAATTCGTTGAAGAGCATACTTGTTCGGTATGGGTATGAAGTCGCCGTTTGTTACAGCGGTGCGGAAGTGTTTCCGATGATGGAGCATTTTCAACCCGATATGGTTCTGCTCGATATTTTCCTCGGCGATATGAACGGTATCGAATTGATGAAACGCCTCCATGAAGAACAGGGAGATTTACCGGTCGTGATGATAACGGCAAACTCCGATGTCAATATGGCTGTGCGTGCGATGAAAGAAGGCGCGTTGGATTATGTGGTGAAACCGTTCGACTTGGATATTCTCCATTCCATCATACAAAAAGCAATTGATACAGCATCCGTCCGCTCATCGTTTCGCCCAAAACTTGCGTTAAAAAAATCCTCGTTCCTTTCCTCGGTAATCGCGGAAAGTGATGAAATGAAAAATGTGATGAAAACCGTACAACATTTTGCGATGAGCACATCCACGACTGTTTTAGTGCAAGGAGAAAGCGGTACCGGCAAAGAATTAGTTTCCCGCGCAATTCATCACACCAGTTCCCGATGTAATGGTCCATTCATTTCCATCAATTGCGGTGCGATTCCCCGTGACCTTGCCGAGAGTGAATTTTTTGGCTATGAAAAAGGCGCATTCACCGGAGCATCGGAAAAATTGAAGCAAGGGAAGTTCGAACTTGCGCACACGGGAACGTTGTTGCTTGATGAAATCGGAGAATTAAGTCTCGATATGCAGGTAAAATTGCTGCGTGTGTTAGAAGAAAAACGCTTTTATCGCCTCGGCGGGACGAAAGAAATAGAAGTAGATGTTCGTGTGATTGCTTCCTCCAATCGTGATTTGATGAATGAAGTTGAACAACATCGTTTTCGTGAAGATTTATATTACCGGCTCAACGTTGCAACGATAACCATTCCGCCGCTTCGTGAACGGATAAAAGATATTCTACCGCTCGCAGAAAAATGTTTAGAAGAGTTTTCCGAAAAATTCAGAAAGCAAAAGTTCACTCTCTCCTCCGAGGCGAAAATATTTTTACAACAATATTCCTGGCGGGGAAACGTTCGCGAATTGAGAAATTCCCTCGAGAGAATAGTGTTATTGAACGAACCATGTGAAATTATCGTCTCGCAGTTTTCGTTTATGAAATCACCCCAAAACGGATTCAATAATTTTTCGCCATCATCGAACGGGCGTACCGAAACTTCACCCGCGAAATTATTTGTGGAAAATGGATTGTCGGGTGATGCGGCAAAACGAGACGTTATCATTAAAACACTCGCTGAGACCGGAGGAAATCTGGTAAAAGCGGCAAAACTTCTCGGTCTAACCCGCTCCCAATTACGTTATCGTGTAGAACAATTAGGAATTAAAGTTTCAAAGTTGAAACAGAAGTAACAGAACAAATAGCAATTTTATTATTCAAACCTTCGGTTTTCGTTACGCCGGAGGTTTTTTAGTTCTTACTTATTTCCGTAATTTTTTCCCGCTTTTTAGAAAAAACTTAACCGATTTTCTCCTTCTTAAATCCCGATATGCACAATTTTTCCGTAGAAGAACTTAAAGAAATGGCTCGCCAAATTCGCCGCGACATTATGAAAATGTTGATGATTTCTAAATCAGGTCACAGCGGCGGTCCGCTTGGTTTGGCTGATATTTTTTCTTCGTTGTATTTCAAAATTTTAAAAGGAAATCCCAAAAACCCGCAATGGAGTGAGCGCGATTTTTTCTTTCTTTCTGCGGGACATCTTGCGCCGGTTTGGTATTCAACGCTTGCTCGCGCTGGTTTTTTTCCGATTTCAGAACTCGACACACTTCGAAAAATAAACGGAAGATTACAAGGACATCCGGCGCCACCAAAAACTCACGGTTTACCGGGAATTGAAATTGCTTCCGGCGCGCTTGGTCAGGGAATGTCTATTGCGGTTGGTTGCGCGCTCGGTTTGCGTTTGGATAAAAAACCAAATCATGTTTTTGTTTTGTGCGGCGAT
>JAGXRH010000140.1 GCA_018335975.1 Ignavibacteriales bacterium | reverse complement strand
GTACGTCATAGCAGAATCGAGGCGTGTTACCATTTCCCCGATTTTCATTTCGTGAAACGGACTTGAGGGCATATTCACTTCCAAGTCGGCAAAGTTCGGCGGCAATGTTCCCTTCGTGCTTCCGATAACATTCAATTTCAGCACCGCGAGTTCTGCCGCGAGAGAATTTTTATATTTCTTCGAATCGGCTTTGAGTCCCTTGCTTAACTTCTTCGTTTTCTTTCCGTCAACACGAAGCGAATCGGCGGGATAGGATGGTCCCGTATGCTCGAACGTAAAGAATTTTGCTAAATCTTTTCCTTTCCCCCACGTTAACCACGCATAGACTTTTGCACTATCTTTGTTTGTGGTTTGCGCTCTTCCAACAACCAATCCGCTATTTTTTGCAACAATGGTATCGCGAACGTTGGCAATGGGAACAAGCGGCAGTGGCAATCCTTTCTTGGCTTTCATTTTAATTGACTTTGCGGAAAGCGCAGTTTCCACTTTCAGTGTGCGAAACTTTCCCACATCCGGCGTTACGACAAATGTTACCGAATCGAAATCCCCCTCTGCCATCAATCGGGAAACACTATGCGCGGTATCATTCGTGGAGACGGTGTTCACAAAACGCTGAATGACATTCCAGTTTACTGTGTCAGCGATATTGGCAATCATTGTTCCTTCGCCCAGATCGTCGGCAAAAAGTGATATGGTATTTGCAGACGTTGCAAGATTTGCCGGGGCTACACTTCCACGATACACTCTGACGTTCCATTGTTTTGCAACACGGTCGGTTGTGGTGTTAGGATTACCATCCGAATCGTGAAGAACGTTTACTTTTAACGCTGTTGCGGTTTTCAGAATTCCGAGTTGAGGTTCAGGAATTCCCTTTAGCAACAAAGGATTATAATTCAAGGAGACTGTTGCTGTGGGAGTTGATACAGGCACGCCGTTTGCAGATTTTTCAATTCCTGCATCCTCTGTGGTTATATCGTAAATCGGTCCGCCTGTCGAATCACCTAATTTGTGTCCCACTTGCCCGAACACCCATTTTGAATATGTTTTGATATTCGTGGTTCGGACAAAGTTATTCACTGTATCAACTGTTCCGCCTTTAAATGCAAGATAGAGCGTTGTATCTACCCGCGATTCCGTTGGAAACTTTATCATTGTCAGCGAGGAAGGATACGTTCCGTCGTTCGCAAAGTTTACTGCGGTATTGACGGAATGAAAACGGTATTTCCCCGTTTGTCCTTGCTGTAAACGGCGGCGTAATGTTCCGTTGTTGATATTGCCATTTCCTGCAATAGCGGCAGTGTCAGTGTTATTGATAAGCAAGGTGTCGGTAGAGGCAGCCAGCATTTGATTACTGTTTGTCTTTTCGGGAGCATCGAGACCAATCGTGAGATTTGCATTGAGCGTTAACACCCCTTGAACGACCAATGTGCCATTGGTGAATGTGCTGTCACCGTTCACGACAAGATTATTAAAATAGACTCTTCCACCGGCATCGAGCGGTACGTTGTTTCCATGAACTTTCCCTCCTCCTCCAATATTTCTTCCGATAATTATTCTTCGATTGCCATTAAGTTGAATCGTTGAATTTCCCGGCTCGAAATTACCGCCGACTTCAAAATTTCCATCGAGAATAATTACAGCATCGGATGTAGAATCGAATTCAAAATTTCCTTCGATGAGGAAATTGCCGAGAATGTTGAATGTTCCGCCTCCCACAATGATAAGAACTGAAGAGTCGGGAATCCATAACGAACCGATAGTATTTCTGTTGTTGGGTAAACTATCGAGATTAAGTATGATACGTACATTATTCGGCAACCGGATCGTATCATTCTCCCCAGGTAAACTTCCGCCGCCCCAAATTAAACTATCATTCCAATAAATAGTCGTGTCGGGAGGCGGTGTAACAACAATAACTCCGGTCCGGGTATTTCCGAAATAGAATCCGGTGGTATCTAAACCTCCGATGATGGAAACGGAATATGTTTTTGACGCAGGATAAGTTTGCACCCACCCGCCGTTATTTTTTTCACTCACGGTATATGTTGAGGGATATAACTCGGAGAAAATGTAATAACCGGAACTATCAGTAACCGTCGAGTCAAAGAGTTCACCGTCCGTAACAAAGATTTTCCAACCCGATATTCCGACTTCATCATCATCATAGAGGTGATTACTATTCGCATCATGGAATTTCATTCCACTGATAGAACCGGTTACCGGTTCAGGTGTTGCCATTACATCCCCTGAATAATCACTCTCATTTTCTCCGCCGTCAACAGCGGTAATACGATACGCATACGTCGTATAATTCGATACATCATTATCTACATAGCGAAGCGTTGAACCGTTCACTGCGGCTACCCACGTCGTTGCCGAGGGCTGGAAATCGCGATAGATATTGTATTCAACTACATCGGATTCCGGGTTTTGATTCCACGAGAGAGTTACTCTGTTATTCGAAATGGAAGAGACAAGTCCTGTCGGTGCAGAGGGCGTCATTGCATCGGAAGGAACGATTGTAACTCCTCCAAGGAACAAGCCATCATTTGCATTGGGTGTTGCATCATACGCGGTTTCGGAAATATCTTCATCGAAATGATAGAGCGCAAGTAATCCGTCTTCATCGCCGCGTAATGGTCGAACGCCATCCTCCATCACTTCTTCGGGTGTTCGGGCGGTATTCCAAATACTCACCTCGTCTAATAAACCGTAGTAATTTCCGCAGGCGCTTTTTCCAATTTGCAGTGTTGCATCGGTATTTATATCAAGAATATTTATCTCGGTTGTTGAAATATCCTCTACTCCATCAACATAAATTGATAATACACTGTCACGACGAGTAACCGCGATGTGGTGCCATTTACTGTCGTTTACGATTGTGTTCCCCGTAATTGATTGGGTTAACCCTTGCTGGGGATTTATCATCTCCAACACCATTACACTACTGTTATTGGTATAAATATTCCATAAAAAATCGAAGTCGCAGACCGCCCGTTTTCCCATAATATAATTATTGCCTTCAGTTCCACCAGAGTTCATCCAAAATTCTACTGTAAAATCTCCAGAGCCAAAGTTTCCGGTAGAGGCATTTACGTTGATGTAACTATTATCGCCATCCAAACTTATCGCATTTCCCTGTTCGATAACGGGCACAGCAACATCTTCATTCGAATAACCGCTTTCATTCCCGCCGCTATCTACAGCAGTAACACGAAAATAGTACATCGTTTCATTCGATAAACCGGTGATGGTTATCGAGGTATCATTTTGGTCTCCGGGGGAGGTGCTTATTTTCAAATCGGTAGGAGATGGCTCGCCGCCGTAATAGATATTATACTTTAGAAAATCCGTGTCTGTTGAAGTTTTCTCTTCAGCAATTTGTCCTCCACGATTCCATACTAATGTGACCTCCTCATTTCCTGCAAGAGCGTATAATTTTTGTGGGGTGGGAGGAGGCGGATTATTTCTCAACAAATTTACGTCACTAAAATCTGAACGGGTGCCGGCAATATCAAGGTCGCCATCATTATCTATATCGGCGACAGCAATATCACGGAGGGAAGAACTGGATGTTGACGCAGAACTGAGAACCGAAAAACTTCCCGAACCGTTATTTTTCAGAATGGTAATTAGCCCAGAAGAATAATTTCCAACGACAAGATCAACCGAAGCATCGCCATTGATTAAACCTGTAGCAAGCGAATATCCGCCGCCGTTGGAGGAAAATGGAGTAGCAGTAAATGTTCCGCTTCCGTTATTTTTAAGAACATAAACATTGCTATCCGTACCAACAACTAAGTCCAAATCGCTATCGGTATCAACATTTGCGGAAATAATTGCGCCGGGTCCGTTGAGCACCGTTGTTGTAGAAAATCTTTCATAACCGGTTCCATTATTTTTTAAAAGAACGACCGTGTTTGAATCCTGCAGGGTAACGGCGATATCTATATCGCCGTCGGCATCAAAATCCCCGTGCGCTATTCCTCGTAAATTCGAATTTGAAAACTGGGAAGCACTTTGGACGAATGCGCCGGTTCCACTATTATTGATAAGGGTGGTGAGGCGTGTATTGTTTTCATCAATCAGCGCTATATCAACATCGCCATCGCCATCAAAATCGGCAGCGGATAAACTGCTTGGGGTATTTCCTACACTCACGGTAACCGGCACAGCATATCCTCCCGTGCCGGAACTCTTAATAATAGAAAGCGAACTTGCACTGCCATTGGCAACAATAAAATCAAATCCTCCATTATTATCAATATCTGCCTGAATATGTGCGACCGGATTTACGGCCGAAATGGTAACATCGTTGAAACTAAAATTACCGACACCATCATTGGTATAAAGATAAAGGTCATTGGAATTTGTATTTGCCACCGAAAAATCAGCGTCGCCATCGTTATCATAATCCCCGAAGTGGATTGAGGAAGGGGAATTACCGACAGAGTAATTATTTTGATAAACAAAATTTCCATCGCCATTAACCGTCGCGATGGTAAATTCCGAGTAAAATGGTTGTGTGCTGGCAGTGGAAGGTCCTTTCACTTTAGTTGTTACAGAAACACTGACAACTTCTCCCCGCGAAAAAGGAATCGCAGGAGTGAATGTTGCGACTGTATTTCCTGCACTAAATGTAAACGTACCCGTGTGCTTACCGCTGATACTTCCGGTGATATTCACGGAACTGTCATTAAGCGATGAAACAGTCATTATGGAATTGAAGGTGAACCGGATTGAACTCGTTTGCGCAACATTGACTGCATTTTGCACAGGAGAAATTGCATTCATTTTTACCGGCAAGGTTGTAAATGTAACATCCTCGCCCGTGCTGGTACCACTTGAATTCGTTGCCACCAACCGATAATGGTAAAGAGTATTGGGAAGAAGGGCGCTCAACGTTACATTTACCTGAACAACTGCACTCCCAGAGCCTGCGCTTATACTACCGGTTGATAAACCGTATGAAGCCGTAGTCCCAAACTCAAAAAAATATGTCGTACTCACTCCTTCGGGGTTGATGGAGCCGTTTACCTGTGCGGAGGTACTTGTTATGTTTGTTGCTGCGGAGGTAATGACCGTTGGAACGGTTGCAGATGTGAGATTGAAAAATAGCGCGTCGGAATTAGTCGCAGGACTCGCGATGGCGCGGGTATTTATGTTGCTTCCGAAAACAAATAAAAATGTAAGACAAGTCGTAAAGTACTTTATCATAAAGAGGTTCCTTCCAAATAAATGTGTTAAAAAAAAATCCGGTGAAAAAGTAATGAGAATGAGGTTGATTTACAAAGAACGGGGGAGGTTTCTTTTCAAAAGATGAGATTAAGCACAACCCTGAATAAGATGCGCCTATTCTTTGATAAGAATTTTTGCTCCGTTGACAAGATTTACATTCGGTCGAACTACAACTTTGTCATTCACTGCAAGCCCGGAGGTAACTTCATAGAGACTTCCCATCGTTTGTCCGAGTTGAACAGAAACTTCTTCCGCGATTTCCCCTTTGACAAGAAATGCAATTTTCTTTCCATCGCGTTCAATGATTGCTTCCTGACGAACAGTGAGAATTGGTTTTGCATTTTCGATAACTTGATTTTTACTTGCTTCATTCAGAAAAGAAATCTTCGCGCTCATTTCCGGCAGAACACGCTCATCATACTCAACAAACCGGATTTTCGTAAGCACTGTTGCTTTTCCTCTATCTGCCGTTGGAACAATTTTATGCACAAACCCGCGATACCGTTTAGCAGGAACTGCGTCCAACACTATTTCACACGGACTATCAATGGTAACGCGTTCGATATTGGATTCGGAAACATCGGCTTCCACTTCGATGGATTTCATATCGGCAATCGTAACAACTGCGCCGCGCGAACTTGCAGATGCGGCAAACGGGGCAACGATTTCTCCAACCTCCGCATTCTTGTTGAGGATTGTTCCATCGAACGGCGCGCGAATGAAGGTGTTTTCCAATTGCACTTCCAATGCTGTTACGTTTGCTTCCGCCGCCTGTATGCCCGCTTCCGCTGAACCGACTCCGGCATTCGCACGTTTCAATCGTGCTTCCGCGCTTTCATAATCCTGCAATGAAATCAATTTCGCTTCGAATAACGGCTGCACTCTCTCAAATAATTTTTGCGCTTCGTATTGTTCCGCTTTTACTTGTTCTAAGGTTGCTTTTGCGACATTGAGTTGCGCCTTCGTTTGCAACAAACTTGCGTCAACATCATTGAATTCAATTCGGGCAATCACATCGCCTTTTTTTACCACATCGCCTTCTTCCACATTTAAGAAAACCAGCTTTCCCGTTCCCTTCGATGCAATTGCCGCTTTTCGATGTGCTACAACATAACCGCTTGCAGTGAGTAACGCATTTGCCTGCGATGGATACATTAACGAAACAGTTGTCGTTTCAACTTCAATTGCTGAAGAAAACTTCTCTTTGAAAAAATAATACCCTGCAAATCCCACTCCAACAATAAGAAGGACGATTATCGGCATCGTAAATTTATTCGGCGCATCGGGATTTCGATTAGCGGTACTTTCACGCTTTATTTTAAGTTTTGAAAGGTCAACGTTTGCAGTTTCTGAGGACATAGTTTTTAAAAAATTGAGGAAGAAAATACAAAAAGGGAAACGGTTGGCAAAGATTCATCGAACGGAGACAAACGTTTCTCCACGATGACGCTCCATAAATTCCAAAACGCTTTTATCAAAACCTTTTCCATCAAGGTCGTGCCGGATTTTTATAACAACGTGCTCAGCGGAACTTTTTTTTAATCGTTCAATGTATTCCGGCAGAGTTTCGGTATGAGCATTATGTAATCCTGAAAGTGGTAATACCCCCTGACAATCGAGTCGCGAATAAAGAAGGTGGGCTTCGCCGCAACCGACGAGAGTGTTTTGTTTGAGTGAAGCGTACTGTTTTTCGAGTTCATTTAAAAAGGAAAAGTAGGTTGGATGCTCGGATGAAGAATTAATGAGAACCGTTTTTACAGGCACGGTGATAAACCAAGAAACAAACGCAAGCGTGAAAACCATTTTCTTCAACACGGATTTTTGTTCGTCATTTATTCTTTCAAGAACATAAGCCACCATTCCGATACAAAGAAGAAAAAAGCCCGGAGCCAAATAACGAAACCCTAAAATTCCATAATAATAAAACCAACGTAAGACGATGAGGGAAAAAAAATGAATCGCTCCCGTTATTAAAAATATCCGACTGACATACCCCATATCGAATATATTTTCCCGTTGATGTACTTTGGTAGAAGCAGATTTTATTGACAAAATTTTTCTTCCGAAATACAGAACGATTCCCCCCGTGAGCAACAATGTTCCAGCGTACAATAATGTTTTTACCTTCGGGTCATTCGTCAACGAAAATGCGCCTGCAAAAATTACATCGAGTTGAAATACCATTGCCTGAACGATTTCTTTCAATAATACAAAGAGTGTTTGTGGACTTTCTTCCCGCGGCATACCCGTGAAATATCCCGATTGCAATTTATTGTTATAGAGATATAACACGATAAAGATTCCACTAAAAAGTATGACTGAGGTTAGAGAAACAACTTCTCGAATATTTTTTTTCTTCAAAGCAATAATGATGAAATACATCAAAACGCCAATACTGACAACGCCGACATATCGCGTGAGAAAGAGGGCGCACACCGAAAAAGTTAACCGAATGTACCGCAAAGTTTCTTTCTTCCCGTTTTCCAGTTGATAGATTTCATAACAAAACCACAGAAGCAACGGAACAAATATTGTTTCCGAAAGAGAATACGTAAACACTTCCAGCATACTTGCAAAGAAGAGCAAGAGAAGAAAGAGGATTGTATTTTCGCTAAATATTTTTTTCAGAAAAAAGAAAATCGCTGCAAGAGAAAGGAGCGTAAGAATTTTCACCGCCCAGAATTCGCTCACAAAAAATATTTTCGAAACGAGAAATATGAGTACCGGATAACCGATGGGCCAAGCGGCAAAAAACATCTTCCCTTGCGGTGCGAAAAAGTTGGTGAGATACAATCCGTTCCCTTCCGATATATTTTTTGCAAGACTTAAAAAATTTGCACTGTCTGCGGAGACATATCCATCCGGGTTGTAAATGGATTTTGCAAGTATGCTCGCAATAAATAAAATGAACAACATCACGGGAGCAATATTCCCGCGAAGTAAAATTCGTTGAATGTTTTCTTTTATTAGCATAACTTCGCCCGAAAGAAACAGAAACAAAATGAAAAACAAAAACCCTAAGCGTGTCGCTCAGGGTTTCCATTTTTCATTACTCGTTGCTCATTACATCGGCGGAACCATATCTTCCGGTTTTATATCTTTCAGATGGGAAGCAAAACACCAAGCGTATCCTTCCGTATCTGAAAATAAACAGGTTCGGTCGCCCCAAAATTGGTCAGTGCATTTCTGAATACATTTTGCGCCCGCTTTTTTCGCGCTCGCACAGAATGTATCAACATCTTTCACATACACATACATCGAGGCAGGAGAACCTTTGAAATGCGACGGCGCGTAACCATTCTGCATCGGATTTTCCGGTCCCATCATAACGGTTGAATTGTTGTATGTAACTTCTGCGTGGGCAACTGTTCCATCCGGCATCTTCATCATACCCCGTCCGGTAAACCCAAACGCTATCTGATAAAAATTATACGCTTTTTCAACGTCTTTCATATTCAGAAAAACGTTTATTGCCTGATACCCTTTTGCCCACCATTTGGGAAGTTTCGGAGCGGATGATTTCTTTGCCTCAACTTTTTTCTTTGGCGCGGGTTTTTTGGTTGGTTTCGATTTTGTTGTAGCCATAAAATATTTTTCATTAAAAAATTACTGGATTCTGAAACATTGCGGGAGGAGATTACAAAAAAAAATTTAATTTCAGTACTAATGTGCTTCGTGTTAATACACTTCGTCGTGTGTGCCAATATCAACCAATACGATAACTTCTTGGTTCGTATTTTTTTCCGCTTCAATGAAAAAGACAATTCTACAATCATAGCCACAAGAACACGCAGACAACCCAAACAATTCACCGCTTAACCGATGTGTTTTCAGGATGGAGAGAAAATATCTTCTCGCATCGCTTGCAATGTCTTGTCAATCTTTTCTTTCAGCGAACGATTTTGCCGAACAAACTTTTTGTACGCCTTGTTAAATTTCTGCGTAAATCGAAGTTGTCTCATTCATCTTCAGCAGAATCAAGAGACGCATGAAGTCGTTCAAGGGCTTCCTCTAACGTTTCCTCTTTGAGTTCTCCGCGATGAAATGCCTCGCGTGCTTCTTTCGCATTTTGAGCAATTTCTTTTCTTCGTTCTTCGATTCTTCGCTTCTGTAAAATTTCCACGAGCATTTCTTTTTGCTCTGCGGGAAGTTGCATTGCGGTATTGAGTGCGAAATCTAATGTTACCATAAGCGTTTTATTTTTGCGGGAAAAAGATACTATTTTTTTCTTTTCTAAAAATTTAGTGCGCTACTTCACTTGCATCATGTTCAACAAGGCATTTACGGTTTTCCAGTTGCGGGTTGTTGCTGTGAGTTTCAATTTACTTTCGAGAAAATTATTATTGAGTTTTGCTCGCCCGAAACCGTTGGGACAGCAGAGATAGACGTTTTTTCCGATAATGGAAAACCGCTCCGGTTCAAAATTCGAAGCGGCAAGTCTATCTTGTAATTCTTGCTGCGGAGTTTCAGTACAAAATGCAACGTACAGTCTTTCCACATCAATATTTTCTTCTTTGATAAACGGATTATTTTTTACAACCGCCTGCATTTCTTTTTCGGAAAGAATAATAACCGGCACAGAAAATTTGTACCGCTCGGAAATTTTTTGCTCAATGAGATTTGAAAGATTTGATTTGCTGCTACTTTCAAAAACAACGTTACCGCTTTGAATATACGTTCGTACGTTCTTGAATTTCAGTTCTTCATACAACGTCTGCAAATCCTTCATTTGGATTTTCTTTTGCCCGCTAACGTTAATGCCACGCAGGATGGAGAGAAAGGTGGGCATAGTTACGACTTTAATTTCCGCATAATAATCCTTGAAGCAAATCGTTCTTCGGAAATCCCAAATCGCACATCAACTTTTCTTCACCATCGTTGCATTATACAACAACATCAATGCAGTAGAACCAAACCCGATTCCACCGAGAATGTACCACGCCATTGCAGAATTTCCATCGCGAATAAAGGCTTCCACCAACCATCCCGCAAGCGGTCCAGCGATGAAGGAACCAATCGCAACGGGAAGAAATGCGAATCCCATATACGTTCCCACCTGTTCTTTCGGCGCGAGGTCGGCAACGTATTCATAAAAGCGAGGCGCTTGTATTGCTTCACCGATTGCAAACAACACCATCGCCGCAATTGCAACAGGAATCGTGGGTGCGAACGCAAGCAACAGCCATGAAAAACTTGCAATCGCAAATCC
>JAGXRH010000139.1 GCA_018335975.1 Ignavibacteriales bacterium | reverse complement strand
CAACATCGTACTTGATATACAACGGCGCAAGTTTATTGAATTTTTCTCCGCGATACGGGTCGGTTACAACGGTGTTGTTGTGAACAGAAACTAAATCATTATATCCTTCCGTTCTCAACGATTGAATTACTCCTTCCAATTGCCACGGTGTGGTATTTGCGCTGAGATAAGGAAAATGCCAACTGATATTATCTTTTAAAATCGTTGTTGAATCTTTTGAAAGAGCAGTAGATACGTCTGCCATCTTCATCAGTTGATGAATATCAGTGAGAATGGTTTCCGGTTTTGATTTGAGGATTGCGACTTTACTTTTGGGCATAAATTTTTTATAAATAAATAATATAAACGACAGTGCATATCCATGCAATTACGTTCACGATCAAGGGAACATCTGTTACGATAACTCTGGAGGGATTACCACCGCCTCCAAGTTTATGGACGATGTACAAGTAGCGAAATATCCCAAAGAGAACAAACGGAACGGTATAAATAAGATTGTGTGTTTGAAATTTCTGTATCGTTTCCTGTGAGATAGTATAGAGCGCATAGGACATTACGGTGCAGGCAGTAACGATATTCACCATCTGGTCAAGAAAATCTACCGAATAATGCGTCAAAACTTTTCTATGTGCTTCCGCTGTTTCGTTGAGCGTGGTAATTTCATTTCTCCGTTTTACAAATCCTAAAAAGAGCGAGAGAAGAAACGTGCATATCAACAGCCACTCGGAAGCAGGTACGTTAATTAACATTGCTCCGGCAAGTACGCGAAGAACAAATCCTGTTGCAATGACCATCACATCGAGAATAACAATGTGTTTCAGTTTCCATGAATACAAAATATTCAGGACGAAATATGAGATTGCAACGAAACCGAATTGTTGTTGCAAACGAAACGCCCAAACGATACCAAGCGAAAGAAATACGAAAGCAAAAGAAATCGCCAGCGATGTTGATAATGCTCCCGAAGCGATGGGACGACGTTGCTTTTCAGGATGAAGTTTATCCTGCTCTTTGTCCGCTACATCATTAAGGAGATATGTTCCGCTCGATAAAAAAGAAAACACCAAAAATCCTTGAAATACAAAAAGTACTTCCTGGGACGATAATAGATGTTTCGAAAATACCAATGCAGCAAAGAGAAAGATATTTTTTATCCACTGCTGCGGACGAATGGAAACGATTAGAGAACGAAACACGGATTTTATTGTGATTGATTATATATCTATTAGAAATGGTTTGAGATTATTGGTTGGTGGTTTGAAAATTCTACTTCTTTATTTCCTCATTACTCCAACCTCAAACCTCCAACCTCTTAAAACACTGCAACTTCTTCGTACACACCAAACACTTCCGTCAGTTTATTGCACATCTCCCCTAACGTAACGTAGTTTTGCGTGCAAGAAATAAAATGCGGCATCAAATTTTTATTGTCGCTTGCCGCTTGTTTCATTTCGTTTAATGATTGCTGAACTTTCTCGTTGTTGCGCGATTGACGTAATTCTGCAATACGTTTTTTTTGTTTGATTTCCACTTCGGGAGAAACGACAAGAATCGGAATATCAATGGTTTCATTTTCTTCAACAAAATCATTTACCCCGACAATTATTTTTTCTTTCGCATCCAATTCTTGCTGGTAACGATACGCTGCATCTGCAATTTCGCGCTGGAAAAATCCGACTTCAATTGCTTGAATGACTCCGCCGAGCGCATCAATCTTTTCAAAATATGCTTCGGCTTGTTGTTCCATTTTGTCCGTTAGCGCTTCAATGAAATAACTTCCACCAAGCGGGTCAATTGTGTTAATCACGCCGATTTCATGTTCAATAATTTGCTGTGTTCGTAGTGCAATCTTCACCGCTTTTTCGGAAGGAAGCGCGAGCGTTTCATCCATAGAATTTGTGTGCAATGATTGTGTTCCACCGAGAACTCCCGCAAGCGCTTGATACGCAGTGCGCACAATATTATTTTCCGGTTGCTGCGCAGTGAGCGAACATCCCGCAGTTTGTGTGTGGAAACGTAACGTCCACGAGCGGGGATTTTTTGCTCCGTATTTATCGCGCATTCTTTTTGCATAAATTTTTCTTGCCGCGCGATACTTTGCAATCTCTTCAAAAAAATCCAAATGCGAGTTGAAGAAAAACGAAATGCGCGGCGCAAATTCGTCCACATCCATTCCGCGTTCAATTCCCCATTCGATATACGCAAATCCATCCGCAAGCGTGAATGCAAGTTCCTGCGCTGCAGTTGAACCTGCTTCGCGAATGTGATAACCACTCACGGAAATCGGATTCCACTGCGGAACTTCGCGCGTGCAAAACTCCACCATATCCGTTACAATCCGCATCGAAGGATTCGGCGGATAAATCCATTCTTTCTGCGCAATGTATTCTTTTAAAATATCCGTTTGAATTGTCCCGCGCAGTTCGGAAAGTTTTGCGCCTTGTTTCAATGCAACGGCAAAATAAAACGCAAGCATCATCGCCGCCGGTGCATTGATAGTCATTGATGTAGAAATTTTGTTGAGTTGAATTCCTTTAAACAACATTTCCATATCGGCAAGCGACGCAACGTTCACACCGCAAATTCCCACTTCACCTTCCGAAACTGCATCGTCGGGATCGCGTCCCATCAATGTTGGCAAATCGAACGCAACGGAAAGTCCGTCCTGTCCGTGTTCGAGCAAATAATGATAACGCGCGTTTGTATCTTCGGGAGTTCCGAAACCGGCAAACTGTCGAATCGTCCACGGCTTTCCGCGATACATTGTCGTGTGAATTCCGCGCGTGTACGGAAACTCGCCGGGGAAACCGATGTCGTTCACATAATCGAGATGCGCAATATCATCGGGAGTGTAGAGCGTTTCAATCGGCTCGCCGGAAATGGTCGTGTATTTGTGCGGAACAATTTTCGCTTTGCGCGCTTTTTCCTGCCACACTTGTTTTTGAAATTCGTAATCGCCGGTGGTGTTCATAGAGGTTTGAGGTTGGTGGTTTGGGATTTGAGTCGAGTGTTATAATTTATGATAGTTCTTGATGATAGATTTGAGTTTACGTTTTAGTTCTCGCGCTTTGAATGAAAGTTTTTCATCTTTCTCAATACAATAGTTTAGGTACAAAGAATAAAATGTAAACGCAAACGCCTCTTCTGCTTCTTCCCTCGTTCTTCCCCACACGGAAATATCTAAATCTCCGTAAGAAATAAAATACATATCTTCCTGATACTCAACAACGCATACTAATTTTTTGTTAAGAACAAACGTATGATTTTCAAAACGAAGTGTATCCGGGGAAAACGGATGTGCGTAGTTTTGTAAAACGTCAAACTCATTCTCTTGCTTCACACTCAACGGTTTTATTTCTACCGTTGTTCCATCCGTAAGAATTTTAAAATAGCCAAGAACGTTTTTCCCCGATGTTCTCGAAGAATGTTGTTTTCGTTCTGATACTTGTTTCATTGTTTATTCAGTCCTCTGTATTTTTATTTGTCATCCTCAGCGACCTGCTTGTCACAGGCAAGAGTCGAAGGGTGAGTTAAAGAAGTTTTCAATATTTAAAGCAAACTTTCGTTACACTACTTCAAACGTATGATCGACTTTGATTAAGCGTTTCTTCGTCAACTCTTTTTCCGTGAGTAATGTAAAATCTTTCTCGATAAAATCAATATCGCATTTATCGGGAAGTTGTTCTACTACTGCAGGATTGTCAATGATTTGCCTGACGAAATCAAACGTCAATTCAATATTCTTTTGTACTGTTTCTTTGTTTGTCATTTTTCTTTCCTCTTCAATTCTTTCATATACTTTGCTTTATAAAATTCCCATTTGTCTTTAATATCCTGTTCCGCAAATGTTGCAGCAGTTTTCATATCGGGCATTTCAATTCGCACTTTTTCTTTTTCTCCTTTGGGAAAAATAAAATCGCGGTGAAAAAATCCGTGCGCAACATCGTATCGAACTATTTCTCTCCATTTTTCATTGATGAAACTTTCATACTGGAAAACCAAATCATTGAGTTTTCCTCTATCAATAGATAATTTTATTCGTAAACGTTCCAATCCGAACTTGTCTAATGTTTTGGTAAACTCTTTCTTCGGCATTGTGTTAAAAATTCGTGTGTAAAATAGGTATTTCGGTTTTGGTTTTCAAAGACGTGAACGTAATTTTTAGATTCAAAGAAATGTCTTAAATTTACCACGCAATTTTGAAGTTGCTTTTCGGATTGGGGTGTCTCCCGGTCGGTAAGAAGCCAGTCTCAACAAAAGAGATTGGCTTTTTGCTTTTAAGGAAAATCAATGTTTGATAATCCATGGTCGCCGCTTTCATCGAGGAAAAGAAAGTAATTCATTGCTTCATAGTACAAACAATCAATTGTTCGAAAGGTGAGTTAAAAATTCGTGTGTAAAATAGGTATTTCGGTTTTGGTTTTCAAGGATGATAAAAATTTAGCAAGTCAATCAAAGATATTTACTTCTTTGCGCCTTTAGATCTATTTTCATCCTTGTGAGTTAATTTGATATTCTTAATATCATCTTTTCCACCGATTGCAATTGGTATTGTATGGTCTGGTTCAATATCATCACCTAAAAATATTGGTGCACCAGAAATACCACTTTTGTTATTTTGTTCTTTGATTAAATCAAGTTTTTGTTGTTCAGTCAGTTTAAGTTTCCTTTCGTCTTTTTCATATTTTTTCTTAAACTCATCTAACATTTCAAGATATCTTTTATAACCACGATTTTCAGGAATGTCTCCTTCAGGAATATTTTTAACATACTTAAAGACACCCTTTAATTCTTCTTTGATAGAGATTCTATTATACTTTACCATTTCAAAATTAATATCGTTAACAAAATGCCATAGAATATATATGTCTTGCATCGTTCTACGGTAATGTAAACTTTCCTTACCTCCTTTTATTAGATTATCTAATTCAGACTTCAAGTAATGAAACAATTCATTTTTTTCTTTGTTAGTATCTAAAAGGATAAACTTTAATTTTTTTATAAAACCTTCGATATTCTTAATGGATTCAATGAAGTATTTTTTAACATCTTCTTTATCTGTAACATCTTGAAGAAGTTGGCTTATATAAATCTTACCGCCGACTCTTGCATTTATCCTCTCTGCTTTTTGAAAAACATCAAAATTTTTTCTTCCCTCATGTTTCCCATGAAAGTAACTCAAAAATGCTAATGAAGTTATCAGTTCTTCATTTTCCATCCTATCTCTATCTTTAATTTGTTTCAAATAAAACCAAGAATTATACTTCTTAGAAAGGTCTTTTATCATCTGCATTATTTCTAAGTCAGCCCAAGAGTTCCACATTTCGAATGAATTTTCTTGAATTGGATATGGTCTATCATTCAAACGAATAAATAAATCAATAGGGTCAAATTGTTTGTTTTTCGTTTCTTCAATTTCAACAACATATAATTGAAAATCTAAAATTTTATTCTGTTGTTCTTCAGATAACCCTTTACTTGCATTTGTGCTTTTAAATTTGAATCCTTCAATCTCTTTTAAGATTTTCGGTTTTCTAATCGAAAATTTATCATTTTTTGAGAACGCTGTGTTATCATTTTCGTCAATATATTCTGAACCGATAAATCCTAGAATCGTAAGAAGTCTTTGTTGTCCGTCAACAACCTCACTTATTCCATCTTCTCTTTTGTAAATAAAAATAGCTGGAAGGGTTATGCCTAACAATATAGATTCTATTATAGAAGATGCTTTCGTTGGATTAATTACTTCTTTTCTTTGGTACGAAGGTCTTATTAAAAATCTTCTTTTTTGCATTAGTGCTATAATATCTTCAATTGAATTTCTTGCAGGTTCTGGTTTGTTAAGTCTTAATGATTCTAACTGTCCTAATTTAGTTATCGCATCACTTGGTTTCCTTAATTCACGCATCTGTTCTTTTTTTTCAGGGCTTCCGGTTATATAAATGGATAAATTAACATTGAATTTTTCTTCAAAGAAGAATGCCATTGCCTTAAATCTATCATTTACCTTTTTGTAAAAATGATAGTCTTGATCTGAAAATTTTTCAATGTTTTCAGAAACATATTTTGATAGTTGAGATATAAACTCTTCATTTTTATAATCAAGTTTAACCTCTTCAGCATCACAAATAAAAAGAGCCCATAATAAGCATTCGTAAACTAAGCGATTCGATTGTAATTTTAATTCTTCAGTTTTTCTTTTTACAGTATAAACGAAATTTACTTTAGTTATAAAATCTTCAATTAGGTCATTCTTGTTAATTTCGTTATCAGACAATAATTCAAAAAATTTTATGAGTATTTCATTTCTTCCGCTACTACTTGCATAATAATTAATTGGAATCTTCGGTATTACCAAAAAACGCCTTATATACTGCATCAAGCTTTCTATTGGTGGATTATCTTTAAATTTTTCGTTGTAAACAAAAAAAGTTTTGTAGAGTTTTATTTGAAGTTCCTTGTTTGCTAATAATACTTCTTTAAAACTATTTGAAAGAGGATTTTCATCATAAATAGCATTATCAATTTCGGATTTTTTTAACGGAGTTATACCTGTATTATATCTTGAAAATATTTCCTTTTTTACTCTATCCTCTAAGAATTTATCAAGTGGAGGTTCGTTTACCAAAGCAAATTCAATTATCCGTATTTTAGAGTCAAGAAAATTTTCGATAATTGTTCTGTCCTTTCTAGCTAAACCATCATAGTTGCTTTTTGCAAATTGTGTAAGAGCCGTAAGACCATTTTTTGATAGAGAAAATTTATTATCCTTAAACCTTAAAATTGTTTCAAATCTTTGTCTTCCATCTATGACTTCAATTTCAGTATTGTTATTGAAAAAAATCAATGGTGGTATCTCAGTTCCTAACAATATACTTTCTATAAAATAACTTGCCTTATTTTTATCCCATACATAATTTCGTTGATAGTAAGGACTGAAATTAATTTTACGTAACGACCTAGGACTCAACAAACTATTAATTGATTTCGAATAGGTTTCGATCTTTAAATGTTGTTTAAAGATTTTTTCAAAGTCTTCTTGTCGAATTGAATTTGTCATTGTTGTTGTCTTTTAAAAAATTACAGATTAGGTATACAAGAAAATTTCTACATTATCCTCTACCAAACTCTTTACACACTTTCTTCCTCGCTCGAATAAAAAACTTCTCCACTCTATCACTATACTCAACTAAATTTGTATTGCTGTTGGTATGATAATTCATAAGGTCAAATTTATACGGCATAATGGTTTCTTCGTTAGAGGATATAACTGTTAGATATGTAATACATTTTTTCACGGCAAAAAATAGGAAAAATTTTTTCCCGTTTCTAATCCGCACTTTCAATATTTCTTGAAGACTTCCAACTGAAGGGCGGCTCTAAAAACAAAGTGTACAACCTTCTCTATGAGCCATTGGCAAGGTTTCTTAGGGAGAGTAGAAAAAAATCCTCCATAAATTTTTTACCCCTCTTACTTTCACACAAAGATAAGGGAACATCTAAAAACTAATATCATGGCTAAAGCCATCTTCATCGTGGGCATTTTTATTCCCCACGATAAAGAGACTGTGTGAAAATTCAGAAGTACTGTCTTTCCCGCGAAAGCGGGAATCTAAAAATCTTTGAAAACGAAATGGATTCCGTCTTTCGACGGAATGACAAATCGAAGTTGATTGAGTTTTCACACAACCTCTGAATCGTGAGGTTACGACAGTGGCTTTTTTATGCAATAACCCTCCGATTTATCGGAGGGGGTGTGAATCAACAACGAACTCGGCTTTAGCCGTGATGTTTGACGATAAGTTTTTAGAGATGCCCTTATCATAGAACCTCTTAACCTTACAGTTCTCCCCCGTAACCACATAACCAAATCCTCACTGTGCAGTAATCAATTTCCCGCTTTGGAGGCAATTTCCCCTGCGGTAACCGCCTTCCGTTCTTCCGGTGATGCTTTCCGCTGTTTTGTTACTTGTTTCCGCCATATTGTTTACGCTTTCCGTCGTTTTGTTACTCGTTTCCGTCATATTGTTAACGCTTTCCGTCGTTTTGTTACTCGTTTCCGTCATATTGTTAACCATTTCCGTCGTTTAGTTACTCATCCTCGCCATTTAGTTGAGGCTGCTCGTCGTTTTGTTACTCATCCTCGCCACTTTGTTGATGCTCCTCGTCGTTTTGTTACTCATCTTCGTCAAGTTTTCTGCCATTTTGTCAGCGAAAATCAACAACAAAGCATCGTCAACTCATAAATTGCGTCTGAAAAGCGATATTTGGAAAAGTTAGAACGGTATTTGGATGGCGGGGAACGATATAGGGAATTCGCTGAACGTTACTTGGATAGTGGAGAACGGAATATGGATGGCAGAGAACCTTGAAGATTTCATAGTACCACTTGACCGTACGGATTTCCTCTAAACTCTTCCAAATTTTTTATCCAACTCGTGCAATGTTAATTTCAACGTTACCGGTCTTCCGTGCGGACAAACGTGCGGGATCTGCGTTTGCGAAAGTTGTGTGAGAAGCGATTGCATTTCCTGTTCTAACAATGCATCGCCTTTTTTGATAGCCGCTTTACACGCGAATGTTTTGATTAATGCTTCCCGCGCATCAATTTTAACGGAAAGTTCTTCTTTGAATTTATCCAACACTTCGCGGAAAATATTCGATTCTTTTCCAACGCGAACATCGGTGGGAATTCCTTCCACGATGAGCGTTGTCTTTCCGAAAAACTTTAATTGAAATCCGAGTTTCTCAAAATTCATTTTCTGTTCATTCACTAACATTGCGTCAGCGGAAGTAAGTTCGATTGTAAGAGGAAAAAGCAATTGCTGCGATAACGGAGAATTTGTTTCAAACAAGCGAAAATATTTTTCGTAGAGAATACGTTCGTGCGCCGCGTGCTGGTCAATGATGGTAATTCCATCGCTTGTTGCACAAAGTATGTATTGATTGTGAATTTGCG
>JAGXRH010000138.1 GCA_018335975.1 Ignavibacteriales bacterium | reverse complement strand
GTGAAGTTATCGGTT
Organism: Ignavibacteriales bacterium; assembly: GCA_018335975.1. GTDB lineage: Bacteria > Bacteroidota > Ignavibacteria > UBA10030 > F1-140-MAGs086 > JAGXRH01. The sequence goes on along the minus strand of JAGXRH010000138.1, from coordinate 6,634 downwards.
TGTATGCGTTTGGATATTTAAAAGCGGAAAGCGGCGTTCATCGTCTCGTGCGCATTTCTCCGTTTGATTCCAATGCGAGAAGACATACGTCGTTTGCTTCTGTGTTTGTCTATCCGGAAATTGAAGACGATGTGGAAATTGAAATCAATCCTGCAGATATTCTTTTTGATACATATCGTTCCGGCGGGAAAGGAGGTCAGAATGTGAACAAAGTGGAAACTGCTGTTCGCATTACGCACGTTCCATCGGGAATTGTTGTTACGTGTCAGCAGCAACGTTCGCAATTTCAAAATCGTGAACGCGCAATGAAAATGTTAAAATCGCGTTTGTATCAACTTCGCAAAGAAGAAGAAGAAGCGCGGTTGAGTAATATTGAAAATTCAAAAAAGAAAATTGAATGGGGAAGTCAAATTCGTTCGTATGTTTTTCATCCGTATAACATGGTGAAAGACCATCGCACAAATGTGGAAACGGCTCAAACTGCTTCGGTGATGGATGGAGAGATCGATGAGTTTATAAAAGGATACTTGCTGGAGTTTAAGAGTTAATAGTTTAGAGTTGTGAATTTTATTTTTTATGATTCTTGGCTCGCAACTATAAACTCAGAACTCGTAACTAAAAAAATATGTCGTACGAATTATTCATAGCAAAACGTTTCCTCAAAGCAAATCGCAAACGCGGAATGATTTCATTCATCAACACGTTTGCCATTCTTGGGATTACGATTGGTACTGCGGCTCTGATTGTTGCGCTTGCCATTGTCGGCGGTTTTGAAAAAGAGTTGAAAGAAAAGGTTATTGGTTTCACTTCGCACATTCAAGTTACGGGGTTTCAAAATAAACCGCTTCAACATTACCAAGAAACATCGGAGAAAATTCTCAAACAAGTTTCTAATGTAAAATCTGTTTCTCCATTTACAGCAAAAGAAGTTCTCATTCGTTCCAAAGAAAATATCGAAGGAGTTTTTTTAAAAGGAATTGAAGAAGAGGAAGCGAAATCTTTTTTGAATAAATATTTGACAGAAGATAGAAGTCAGAAGTCAGAAGTCGGAAGTTTTCAACCACAAATCATAAACCACAAACCTCAAATCATTTTAGGAAAGCAACTTGCGAACAAACTCAACGTCAAACTTGGTGATAAACTTATTGTGTTCGACGTTCCGAATATGAAAGATGGAATTCAACCGCGGGCGAAACAATTTGTTGTTGCGGGATTGTACGAAACGGGAATGTCGGAATACGATGACGTTGTTGCGTTCACGGATTTACATTCTGCGCAAAAATTATTTCAACTTGAAAGTGCTGTGAGCGGTTTCGATGTTATGGTGAACGATATTTCTCAAACAGGAAAAACTTCAAAGGAAATTCAGAAACTGGCGGGTTATCCTCATTATTCGCAAACTGTATTTGAGTTATATCGTAATTTATTTTCGTGGTTAGAATTACAAAAAAAACCGATTCCACTCATTCTCGGTTTGATTACGATTGTTGCTGTTGTCAATATCATTGGCGCGTTATTGATGTTAATTCTTGAGCGCACAAAAGATATAGGAATTTTGAAATCACTTGGCGCCTCGAATAATGAAATTTCCAAAATCTTTTTGGTGCAAGGAATGTTTATTGGAATTACGGGAATGATTTTCGGAAACATTCTCGGTTTATCCTATTGCTTGCTCGAACAACATTTTCATTTCTTCTCGCTCAATGCAAATGTATATTTTATGTCCACTGTTCCCATATTATTGAAGTGGGAAAATTTTGTTATTGTTTCATCGTGCGTTCTGGTGTTGAGTTTTCTTGCATCACTGATTCCATCTCGTGCAGTTTCCAAAATCAATGTTATTGATACATTGCGATTTGCTTAGATGAGTTACGAATATTTTATTGCACGACGATATTTTTCCGCAAAGAAGAAAAAGCATTTTTCCGGCATCATATCGTTGGTGTCTGTTATCGGAATTACGATTGGCGTTGCTGCGCTTGTCATCATACTCTCCGTGTTTAATGGGTTCAACGGAGTTGTTCAAAAAGTTCTTGTCGGATTTTCGCCGCATATTCGCGTAGAAGGAAAAGGAAAAGCGGGAATTGAAAATATTGAACAGGTGGTGAACGTCCTTCAGCAACAAAATGAAATTGTTTCCTTCGCTCCCTACATTGCAAAGAAAGCATTGCTTCAATCGCAAGAAGGAAATCAAGTAGTGATGTTGAAGGGAGTCAATGAAAATGATATTCAAAACACATTGAACATAAAACAGAAAATTGTCCTTGGAAAATATTCCACGAAAGATTCCGGCGCAATTTCTGAAATCGTAATCGGGTTCAATCTTGCGGATAAGTTGGGGGTGATAGTTGGAAATTATATTTCAGTTTTTAGTCCTGAAGAAATGGGGGAGATGCTGCGAAGCTTAATTCCCCAAGCAAAACGGTTTCGCGTCGCGGGAATTTATGAAACGAAAAATCCCGAATACGATGCGCAACTTGCATTTATTTCAATGGACGCGGCGAAAGAAATATTTCACACACCAAACATTCAAGGAATTGAAATTCGTCTCAATGATATTTCACAATCTGAATTTGTGAAACAGCGACTTGAACAAAATTTCCAATCACAAACTCCAAACCCCCAACCGCTTCAAATCGAGACGTGGTACGATTTGCACAAAGATTTGTTTTCCGTAATGAACATCGAACGGTGGAGCGCGTACATTTTACTTTCTTGCATTATTGCTGTTGCAACTTTTAACCTACTCGGTTCGTTATCAATGACAGTAATTGAAAAGAGGCGAGACATCGGAGTATTAATTTCAATGGGAGCGAAACGAAATTCCATTCAAAAGATATTTCTGTTTGAAGGAATGTTGGTCGGAGTTTTCGGGACCGTGATAGGAATTACACTCGGTTTACTCGTTGTTATTTTGCAAGACATGTTTCATTTATTTCCACTTGACCCAACAGTGTATATCATTCCTGCAATTCCGGTTGAAATCCGTTTTGCAGATTTTTTTACCGTATCATTTGCATCATTACTCCTTTCTGCAATTGCATCGTACATTCCTTCTCGACGAGCAAGTGCAATAATTCCAATGGAGGCAATTCGATGGGAGTAGAAAAAGAAATATTGCTTCGCGCAGAAAACATTCACAAAGTTTTTACGGTGAGTGAAAAAGAAGAACAATATGTTCACGTGTTAAAAGGAATTTCACTTGAAATCCATTCAGGGGAAATTATTTCTATCGTTGGCGCTTCGGGTTCGGGAAAAAGTACATTGCTTCACGTTCTTGGAACACTCGATAAACCGAATCGCGGCAATGTTTTTTTCAACGGGAAAAATATCGTTGAGTTAAGCGATGAAGAATTAGTGCAAATCCGTAATAAGGAAATCGGTTTCGTTTTTCAGTTTCATTATTTGCTTCCCGAATTTTCTGCGTTAGAAAACGTAATGCTTCCTTCATTGATTTCAAAAAATACTATGAAGCAAGCAAAAGAACGCGCAGCACTTTTGCTCGAAGAAGTTGGTTTGCAGGAGCGACTCGAGCACAAACCGAGTGAACTTTCCGGCGGGGAACAGCAGCGAGTTGCAGTTGCCCGTGCGTTGATGAACGAACCGAAAATAATTTTTGCGGATGAGCCCACGGGGAATTTAGATGAGGAAAATGGTGAAAAGTTATTTCAACTATTTTTACGGCTCAATGAATCTTTTCAGCAAACAATTGTCTTTGTAACACACAACGAAAAATTTTCCATCTTAGGTAAGCGAACATTGTATTTGGAAAACGGGAAAATATTTTTTCAGAAAGTTGTTTGAAATGTTGATAAATATCATTGCGAGTCGTATATTTTGCCCGACATTTGAAACAGTTTCTCCCCTGGCTGTTTCAAAGATAGGTCGAGCCCGTTGTTGTTTTACAACTTCGGGCTTTTTTATAATTGCTCCTTTGTATTATTGATAAGAAAGACAACGTATGGCTGTAAAAATTAAAAAAATAAAAAAATCAAGAGGCGAGTATGTTCCACCGCTCAATTCAATAAATTATATTATTATGGGAATCGGCATCCTCTTGATTGTGTTGGGATATATTCTTCTTGCCAATAGTGAAGTTGAAGGTTTCATTCCGTTAGTTATATCTCCAATCCTTCTTGTATTTGGGTATTGTGTTTTAGTTCCGTTTGGAATAATTTATCGAAAAAAGGAAAAGGAATTGCCGTCAGAGTTCTCCGTTTCAGAACTATAAGAATTTATTGTACCACGATGAGTAAACTTTAATTCAGGACAGTTTTTGAGATATTGAATAGTTAGCTATAAACGCCTATATTTGTCATCAATAATATTACAAACATCTCCTTACGGGAGGAAAGTGTCTTCAGCAATTATTCTCTTTTACATCATTCGCCCAATAAACTCAGTGGAAAAGTGCTCGTACTTAATCAAAACTACGAACCTACGAGTGTGTGCAACGTACAAAAAGCGATTATCCTCCTTTTTCTCGGAAAAGCAGAACTTATCGAAGCGTTTGAAAGAAAAGCTATCCGTTCTGTAAATTCCCGAATGCCCTACCCAAGCATTGTACGACTTTCTTCGTACGTTCATATTCCATTTAAAAAAATAATTCTCTCTCGAAAAAATATCCTCCGTCGCGATGGACATCGCTGTCAATATTGCGGACGTTCGGACGTTACATTGACTGTTGACCATGTTATTCCCAAAGCGCATGGCGGAGAGGAAACGTGGGAAAATCTTGTTTGCGCATGTGTAACTTGTAACAACCGCAAAGGAGACCGAACCCCGGAAGAATCTAATCTGAAATTGATGCGTAAACCGTTACGGCCGAATCACGTTACCTTCCTTCGCCATTTTATGGGAAGTTTTGATGACCGTTGGAAGCCATATTTATTTATGCACTGATGGTTGACAACTAATTTTTCTAACCGAATTTAACATTGACACAAGAAATAAAACGCAAACATATTCTTAGCGGAATGCGTCCCACGGGGAAACTTCATATCGGGCATTGGGTTGGTGCATTGGAGAACTGGATACTCCTCCAGAAAGATTTTGAAAATTTTCATCTCATTGCCGACTACCACGCACTCACCACAAATCTTGATTCAAGTAATATTGAAAATAATTCTGTTGAAATGGCGATTGATTGGCTTGCAGCAGGAATTGACACATCGAAAAGTATCGTTTTTCGTCAATCACAAGTCAAAGAGCATACGGAGCTGTTTCTGATATTTTCTATGCTGGTAACCACTGCGCGTCTTGAGAGAAACCCAACGCTGAAAGATCAGGTGCGCGATTTGAATATTGAAAATGTTGTGTACGGTCACCTTGGTTATCCCGTGTTACAAGCCGCAGATATTCTGTTGTATAAAGGAGAACTCGTGCCTGTTGGTGAAGACCAAGTTCCTCACGTTGAAATAACGCGAGAAATTGCACGTGATTTCAATCGTCAATATGGCAACGTATTTCCTATTCCTGAGCCGAAGTTAACTTCATTCGCTCGACTTCCGGGATTAAACGGCGATGCAAAAATGAGCAAGTCAATGAACAACACTATTCTTCTTTCCGATACCGAAGGAGAAATTTCTAAGCGAATGAGAACAGCAGTAACCGATCCTCAGAAGTTGAGAAAAAATGACCCAGGTCATCCCGAAGTTTGCTTGGTGTTTACCTATCATAAAAAATTTAATTCCAATGAAGTTGAACAAATCGAAAAAGACTGCCGTAGTGGTGCATTAGGCTGTGTTGATTGTAAACTGAATTGCGCTTCTAAAATATCAGCCACACTTTCTCCGTTTCGTGAAAAGAGAAATTACTATGAAAATCATCTTTCAGAAGTTCGAGAAATACTTATAGAAGGTGAGAAGAAAGCACAGGCTGTTGCTGCACAAACAATAAGTGAAGTTCGCGAAATGATGAGGTTGGGATAATTCATTTTCGATTGCCGATTTCAGATTTTAGATTTAACGATGGAAAATAAAACACTTGACGAAATAAAAGGAATCCTTAAAGAGCAAATGCCGTTTCTCGAAAAAAAATACAACGTGAAAACCATTGGGATATTTGGTTCATTTGCGAAAAATGAGCAAGAGGCGGAAAGCGATGTGGATGTGTTAGTAGAATTTTCAAACACTCCCGGGTTATTCAAATTCATCAACCTCGAAAATTATTTATCCAAAGTTTTAAATGTAAAAGTTGACCTCGTTACCAAAAACGCTTTGAAGCCGGTTATCAAGGATACTATCCTTCAAGAAACAGTGTACTTATGAAGCACAAAAAACGCAATATCAAGTTATATTTACAAGACATACTTGATTGTCTGGAAAAGATTGAACGCTATACAGAAAGAATGTCGTTTACAGATTTTCTGAATGATGATAAAACCAAAGATAGTGTAGTGCGAAATCTTGAGGTGATTGGAGAAGCAACAAAAAATATTCCTGATGTCTTGAAAGAACGATACGCAACAATTCCGTGGGATGATATTGCAGGAATGAGAAATAAAATTGCCCACGAATATTTTGGGATTAACTATGATGTTGTTTGGCATACGCTGAAGGATGATTTACCGGATTTTGGTTTGCAAATAGCACAGATAATCAGAGAAGTCGAATGATGTATAAAGTCAAACTCG
>JAGXRH010000137.1 GCA_018335975.1 Ignavibacteriales bacterium | reverse complement strand
AGATGAACTGGTGTTTGTTTCCGGTCATCCCGGTTCCACAAATCGTTTGCATACAATGGCACAAATGATGTTCAACAGAGATTATGCTTATCCTAATCGTTTAAAGACATTACAATATAGAATTGATGCGTTGAAACGTTATTCAAAGTTGAGTGAAGAAAATGAACGCCGCGCGAAGAATCAAATTTTCTCGTTGGAAAATTCTTTAAAAGCATCAAAGGGAGAATATCAGGGGTTAATGGATAAAAACATTGTTGCAAAAAAGCAAATGGAAGAAGATGATTTCCGCGCGCTTGTCGAGAAGAATCCCGAATGGAAAAAGAAATATGGAAATTCATGGAAGGAAATTGAAGGCGCACAGGCGAAACTTGCAACGCGCTACAAAGAAATTTTCTATCACTCACTCGCCGGTTCGCGTTTCTTTGGTTTGGGTCTGAATATTGTTCGTTATGTTGCCGAAGTGAAAAAAGAAGACGGTAAACGCCTCGATGGCTATCACGATGCGCAATTACAATCGCTCAAGTTTCAATTGTTTTCTCCCGCGCCGATTTATACTGATTTGGAAGAATTTGCAATCACCGCTCGTATCAATGAAGTGATTGAAGCGCTCGGGAAAGATGATGCGTTTGTTAAAATGGTTCTCAACGGAAAAACGCCCGAAGCAGTCGCAAAAGAACTTGCCGCGACAAAATTAGGCGATGTAAAATTTCGACAAGAACTTGTTGAAGGCGGCGAAGATGCTATCGCAAAATCTACCGACCCGGTAATTACACTCGCGAGAACGTTTGACCCGATGGGAAGAGAAATTCGCAAATGGCAGGAAGATAATATTGATGCTGTTCTCACAACGGCAGGAGAAAAAATCGGACAAGCGCGTTTTGAAGTGTACGGGAAAACAAAAAATCCCGATGCAACGTTTACGCTTCGTCTTTCGTACGGAACGGTGAAAGGGTACGCAATGAACGGAACGAAAGCACCATACAAAACTACGATTGCAGGGATGTACGCACACTCTGCCGACTTCGATAACAAAGGCGATTTTGAATTGCCTGCACGATTTGATGAACGAAAGAGTAAAGTCAATCAAATGTCGCCATTGAATTTTGTTTCCACGTGCGATATCATCGGAGGGAATTCCGGCTCTCCTGTGGTTAATAGAAAAGGTGAACTCGTGGGATTGATATTCGACGGAAATATTGAAAGTTTGGTTGGTCGTTTTGTCTATGATGACGAAGCGTCGCGTGCCGTATCCGTCCATTCTTCCGGAATGTTGGAATGTCTCCGCAATGTGTACGACGCAAATCCGCTTGCCGACGAAATTGAAGGAAAGAAAGCGGAAGTAAAATCTGGGGAGATGAAGTAAAAAGTAAGCAGTAAGTAACAAGAAGCAAGAAGCAAGAAGCAAGAAGAATGTACTGGTGATGATTGAAATAATCATCACCAGTATTTTCCTTTCAATTACCCAATAATTTTTTTCAAAAACATGAACGTTCAAATTGTAACAAATACTTTGGGGAAAAAAACTGCGGTTTTGGTTCCCTATGATGTATGGGAAAACTTTCAGACCAAATTTCAGAAAATGCAAAACAAACTTAGAGTGATGCAAGGAATTCGAGAAGGAATTTCTGAAATAAAAAAAGCAAAGAAAGAAGGAAAGCAACTACAATCGCTCGAAGATTTTTTGAATGAATGTTAGAGTTGCAGTTACAAAGAATTTTAAGCGTGAAGCAAAACGATTTCTGAAAAAATTTGCTTCACTCAAAAGAGAATTATTTGAGTTAAAAGAAAAGTTGATGCTCAATCCGCCGTTAGGAACGTCTCTTGGATTGAATGCTTTTAAGATTCGGTTAGCAGTACAAAGCAAAGGAAAAGGGAAAAGCGGAGGATTGCGAGTCATTACATTTCTCGATACCGAAATAATTGGGATTGTAGAACAGGAAACCAACAAGGTAACAAAAGTATATTTACTTTCGATTTACGATAAATCAGAAATAGAAACTCTGACTCAAAAAGAACTCAGAGAGTTAATAGAAAACATTGAAGAAGTATAATTTAAAATATAAATGCCCATCACCCCATTCAAAAACGAACCATTCATTGATTATTCAAATCCGAATAATCGAAAAAAACAAGAAGCCGCGATTCAAAAAATTCAATCATCATTAGGAAAAGAATTTCCTATTATCATTGGCGGCGAAAAAATATTTACGAAAGAAAAATTCAATTCATACAATCCATCGAAAGCAACGGAAGTTGTCGGCGTGTTTCAAAAAGGAGACGAGCAACCTGCAAACAAAGCAATGGATGCGGCGTTGAAAAAATTTGAAGAATGGAAATTTGTTTCGCCGGTAAAACGCGCTGAGTACCTTTTTAAAGCGGCAAAAGTGATGCGCAAAAAACGTTTTGAACTCAACGCAATTATGATGTTTGAAGTCGGTAAAACGTGGCTCGAAGCGGATGGCGATACTGCCGAAGCGATTGACTTTCTCGAATTTTATGCAAGAGAAATGCTGCGTTACGCAAAACCGGTTCCTGTTGTAAAAAACAAAGGCGAGCGAGGACGACTTGAATATATTCCGCTTGGCGTTGGTGTTGTCATTCCGCCGTGGAATTTTCCGCTTGCAATTCTTACGGGGATGACGTGCGCTGCTCTCGTTACGGGAAATACCGTTGTATTGAAACCATCTTCCGATTCGCCTCGCATTGCTTACGCGTTTATGGAAATAATGGAAGAAATAAAATTGCCCGCGGGAGTTGTGAATTTTGTAACCGGTCCTGGTGGCGCAGTTGGTGATACGCTTGTGCAACATCCGAAAACGCGATTTGTTTCGTTCACCGGCTCGAAAGAAGTTGGTATTCACATCAATGAAGAAGCGGCAAAAGTTCGTTCGGGACAGATTTGGTTGAAGCGCGTTGTTGCAGAAATGGGGGGAAAAGATTCCATCGTGATTGATGAAGGAGTTGATCTGGATGAAGCCGCGGCGGGAGTTACCGTTGCTGCATTTGGTTTTCAAGGACAAAAATGTTCAGCGTGTTCGCGCGTTATTGTTCATGAAAAAGTGTACGACAGGTTTGTGGATTTGTTGAAGAAGCGAGCGGAATCAATCACTGTTGGCAATCCGTGGGAGATGAAGAATTTTATGGGACCGGTGATAAACAAAAAATCGCAGGAGAAAACATTGTGGTACATACAAAAAGGAATTGAAGAAGGTGGAAAACTTCTCGTCGGTGGAGAGAAAACAAACGATGACGGATATTTTTTGCAACCGACAATTATCAAAGACGTTCAACCGAAAGCAACAATTTCACAAGAAGAAATTTTCGCTCCGGTTCTTGCAGTCATCAAAGCGAAAAATTTTGACCATGCATTGGAAATTGCAAACAACACAGAGTTTGGTTTAACCGGTGCAGTGTACACAAAAAATAAAAAACGATTGCAAAAAGCGGAACAACAATTTCATGTTGGTAATTTATATTTGAATCGCAAATGTACTGGCGCGTTAGTTGGCGTTCACCCGTTCGGCGGATTTAATATGAGCGGAACAGATTCCAAAGCGGGAGGAAGAGATTATCTTCTGTTGTTTATGCAAGGAAAATCTATTGCGGAGAAAGTGAAATAAAAAATACATCCTTTTTTATATCCAGCTATAATAGGTTTCATACCCTTTGCCCAAAACCCTCTCAAAATTCACTTGTCAAAACTGCGGTTATGTTTCCCCTCGTTGGACGGGAAAATGTTCCAACTGCAATGAATGGAATACGTTTGTCGAGGAAATTACTTCGTCTTCGCAGAAAAAATCTTCGCATCATTTGAAAGAGACCGCGAATATTGTTTCGCTTGATAAAGTTGATGTGGAAGAAACAGAACGTATTAAAACGAACATCGAAGAGTTTGACAGAGTCCTAGGCGGCGGAATTGTTCCTGGTTCCGTTATTCTTGTTGGCGGCGACCCGGGAATTGGAAAGTCAACATTGATGATGCAATTTGCCGGCGCGTTGAAAGAAGAAACAGTTCTCTACATCACCGGAGAAGAATCGTTGAAACAAGTTCGCTTGCGTTCGGAACGCTTGGGAATGTCGTCAATGAAAAATATTTTTCTCCTCGCCGAGACGAATATGGAAATTATTTCCGCTTTGTTGAATGAACATCTTCCGCGTGTTGTCGTCGTGGATTCAATTCAAACAATGTATTATTCGCAAATGGAATCTCCCGCAGGAAGCGTTGGACAAGTGCGCGAATCAACTGCCGCGTTCACAAAGTTTGCGAAGAACAACAATATTCCTGTGTTTCTCGTTGGTCACGTAACGAAAGAAGGATTGATTGCGGGACCAAAAGTCATTGAACACATTGTTGATACCGTGTTGCAATTTGAGGGCGATAATCATTATTCGTACAGAATTTTACGCGCGATGAAAAATCGTTTCGGTTCGACGAATGAAATCGGAATCTTTGAAATGCGCGATGTCGGTTTGCGCGAAGTAAAAAACCCGAGCGAAGTTTTTCTTTCCGAACGAAAATTTGGAAACGCCGGCTCTGCAGTTGTTGCAACAATCGAAGGAACGCGACCAATACTTGTAGAGGTGCAAGCATTGGTAACTTCGACGAGTTACAACATTCCGCAACGCAACGCAACGGGATTCGATTTGCGACGACTTGCAATGCTTCTTGCTGTGTTGGAAAAACGTGTTGGATTGAAACTTGGAACGTATGATGTGTTTGTGAATGTCGCAGGTGGTATTCGCATTGATGAACCGGCAAGCGATTTGGGAATTGCTTCTTCGATTGTTTCGAGTTTGCGCGATAAAGCGATTGATGCGCAAAGTGTTGCAATTGGTGAGGTTGGACTTGGGGGAGAAATAAGAACAGTAAGTCAAATTGAACGACGAGTGCAGGAAGCGGCGAAACTCGGATTCAAAAAAATAATTGTTCCGAAAAATAATTTGAAAGAACTTCGTCTCAGTGGAGAAGTTGAAGTGATTGGTGTTGAAGGTGTAGAAACTGCAATTAAGGAACTTATAAATTAACCACGAATTTTCACGGATGAAACACGGATTTGCACTGAGTATTTGAGTACATCCGCGAAGTATCAGTGTGAATTCGTGGTTTATCTTTTATGAAACAAATTCTTCTCGCAACAAATAATCTTCACAAAGTTGAAGAAATAAAATCCATTCTTTCAGGTTTACAAATTGAACTATTGAGTTTGAAAGAACTTGAACTTGATATTGAAGTTGAAGAAGATGGGAAAACCCTTGAAGAAAATGCGTTGAAAAAAGCGAGAGAAATTTTCCGTGCAACTAATATTCCTTCGCTTGCCGATGATACGGGATTAGAAGTGTTTGCATTGAATGGTGAACCGGGAGTTTTTTCAGCAAGGTATTCCGGCACAAAGGCAACGTATAAAAGTAATTGTGAGAAATTACTTCACAATTTGAAGAATGTTTCCGAAGAAATTAGAAAAGCGCAGTTTCGATGCGTGATTGCATTTGTTGATAAAGATTTTGAAACAACTGTCGAGGGAAATTGTGTCGGGAAAATTATTTCTGAAATGCGAGGCAAAAATGGCTTTGGTTACGATTCTGTTTTTCTTCCTGATGGATTTACAGAAACCTTCGCTGAACTTTCTTCAGAAGAAAAGAATATAATTTCTCATCGCGGAAAAGCGTTAGAAAAAATGAAAGGAGTTCTGAAACAACATTTCTAATACGTCTTCGACAACATTTCTTTCTTTCTGAAAATTTTTCACTACAAAAACAATTTATCAGAATTTCCTTCCGACACATTTTCATTTCTCAAAAATCAACATTTCAGTTTTTTAATATTTTCAGAGAAAATTGTTTGGCATACCGTTTGTAATGTAAATAAGAGAAAGCGAAAATTATCGCAAACTCAGTTTTACCATAACAAATATTTACCAACAATAACTATCAAGGAAAATAAACTATGACACTTACTCGATGGACACCAGTCCGAAACATCACTCGCTTTAATCCATTTGGCGATTTCAACGAAATGGAACACCGAATGAATCGCTTACTCGATTCGTTTTTCTCCAACAGTACTGTAAACGATGATGGCATTGTTTCCGCGCGATTTGTCCCGGCAACAGACATTGCTGAATTCGATGAACATTATCTCGTAACAGTTGACCTTCCCGGTTTGAAGAAAGATGAAATCAAAATCACTCTTGAAGACCACACGCTGACAATTAGCGGCGAAAAGAAATTCGAGAATGAAGAGAAGAAAGATTCGTATCATCGCGTTGAACGGGGCTACGGACGATTTGAACGCGCATTCACGCTTCCACAATCTGTGAAAACGGATAAGATAGATGCAAAGTATAAAGATGGCGTTCTTTCGCTCACCGTTCCCAAAGCGGAAGAAGCGAAACAACGAACGATTGAGGTGAAAGTTTCGTAATTGAAACTGGTAGGAAATAAAGAACGTCTCGAGAGAAAATCGAGACGTTTTTTATTTAAAGAATCTTATCAAAAAAACCTACAACCGCATCCCCACGGTGAAAAAGTTCTGTGAGCCGATTGGTCCGTACATTAGAACGCCGTAATCAATCGTGTATTCCTCGTATGAAATTCCTCCGCCAAGTGAGAATCCTGCCAAACCGACACCACCGGTAATTTTTAAATCCTGCCGTTTTTGATTATCAAATCCGAATCGTGCGCGAACATACTGACCGATTTTAAATTCCCCGCCAAAACTAAACGCAGTCAATTTATCAGAAAAATCTCCTTCGGTATTCAGACGGTAGAATGTGAGGTGCAATGTTACAGGTAATCGCTCAGGTTTATGCGAAAGAGAAAACTTGAGATCAGTCGGGAGTGGTTCTTTGGTTTTACCGTATGATGAAAGTTGCGTGCCGATATTTAAGAAACTGAAAGCAAGTCCTGTTCGTTCATTCGGAAATTGATACAGCAACCCGGCATCAAACGCAAATGCTGAAGAAGAGGCGGATGCGATGGAAGAAGAGATTAAACGGAGATTTCCTCCAACGAAGAGATTTCCGCCTAAAGAAATTTCGTCTTCAATCTTGCTTGCGAAACCAACATTGAGGGCGAAATCAAGTACCGAAAATGGTTCAAGTTTTGCGCCGTATTCATCCGTGCGGATAAAATCTCCGTAGTCAACGAAAAGAATACCGGCGCCCACATACCCTATTTCCGGAATCTCTTGACCGTAACTTGCATGCCCGGCATTCACATCTAAAAGATTCTGATAAAATCCAAACGATGCTTGTGGTTGGGAAAGTGTGCCTAATGTTGCCGGGTTATAAAACATTGCATTGATATCGTTACTTGTTGTTAGCAGTCCTCCAGCCAATGCGGTTGCCCGAGCGCTAACATTATTACGGAGAAAAACATACGTGGGATTTTCTGTTCCGTAGGCAGGAATGCATAAAATAATTATGAAGAAAAGGAACAATTTCGAGGGGAAATAATGCAATAATATTTTCATAAAAGATATTTTCTGAACTTGACGGAGAAAAGATACGAATTCTTACCCTTTTCTTATGCTTTATGTAGAGAAGAAATATTTTTGAAGAACATTTTTATTTTTCAATTCGTTTCAATATAATTTAACCGAAAAATCGAAGCAACCAATTTCACCACGGAGAATAAAATTTATTATGAGTACCAAATCAAAAAAAAATATATTAATAGTTGACGATGAAGAAGCTCTTCGCGACATACTTTATCAGGAACTCACTGCTGAAGGGTATGAAGTTGATACGGTAGATGGAGGGCAGAAAGTAGTGGGGATGCTCAAGAAAAAATCGTATGATTTGCTTTTATTAGATATTAACATGCCGCATATGGATGGTTTCGCTGTACTCCAGCAAATTAAAAATGAAAACTTGGGATTGAAAACCGTTATGCTTTCCGGTTTTGATGACCTGAAAAATGCCATTCAAGCGACCAGACTCGGGGCTGTCGGATTTATCAGTAAGCCTTTCCGATTTCACGATGTTCTTACCGAAGTGGAAAAGGCGCTTGCTCCATAGAACTTCAATTTCATATTCTATTCGCATTCCCCGTGAAATTCCCACCGGTTATTCAGGGGAAAGAAATTTATTTTCAGTTAATACCACAATTTTTCTTTCGATAAAATCGTTCTCGAATGTCTTTCGATAAAGATTTACAATCCATACAAGAAGTACGCGACCTTGTGCAGAAAGCCAAAGAAGCGCAGTTGGAGTTTCGTTCGTACTCACAAGAAAAAGTTGACCGTATCATCAAAGCAATGGCGGATGCAGGATTTGAAGCCGCGGAAACGTTAGGGAGAATGGCGCACGAGGAAACCGGATTTGGAAAACCTGAAGATAAAAAAAAGAAAAATGAATTCGCCACAAAACGAGTTTGGGAATCAATAAAAGATGTAAAGACGGTGGGAGTTATCCGAGAACTTCCCGAGAAAAAAATTGTTGAAATTGCCGAACCAATGGGTGTTGTCTGCGCACTTATCCCTTCAACGAATCCTACCTCAACGGTAATGTTTAAATCGCTAATTTCCATCAAGGGAAGAAATTCAATAGTTGCAAGCCCGCATCCACGCGCTGCAAAATGCACGAATGAAGCGATGAGCATTATTCGCAATGCAGCGGAACGTGCTGGTGCTCCGATGAATTTAATGGCGTCGCTTTCCCTTCCGACAATCGAGGCAACGAACGAATTGATGCGACATAAACTTGTCGCAGTTATCTTGGCAACAGGAAGTAATCCAATGGTTCGTTCAGCATATAGTTCCGGAAAACCAGCCTACGGAGTGGGTTCAGGTAATGTTCCCGCGTACATTGAAAAAAGCGCAAACATCAAAAAATCGACTGCGGATATAGTCAGTGGAAAAATATTTGATTACGGCGTGTTGTGTTCTACCGAAAGCGGCGTAATATGCGACCGGCAAATTAAAGATGATGTGATTGCAGAAATGAAACAGCGTGGTTGTTATTTCTGTTATGGTGAAGAAAAAGAGAAACTTGCCCGATTGATGTTCGACCAGCGTGGCGCAATCAATCCCAATATGGTCGGAAAATCTGCGCCCTACATTGCTAAAAATG
>JAGXRH010000136.1 GCA_018335975.1 Ignavibacteriales bacterium | reverse complement strand
GGTTCAGGGTCGCGTGTTTCAAATATGTTACAGGAACAAATAAACAGAAGACTTATGACTGACAACCAATAACAAATAACTGTAATTGGTAAGTAGTAATTGGTAATTTGTTTTTTCACAATACAACCCTTCCGCTCAATGCGCTCGATAGAGTTGCCTCATCTAAAAATTCCATCTCCCCTCCTACCGGAATACCGCGTGCAATCCGCGAAACAGTTACCCCTAACGGTTTAACGCATTTCGTGAGATACAATATTGTCGTTTCACCTTCGATAGTAGGATTTAAAGCGAGAATAACCTCTTTTGTGTGTCCATTAATACGTGAAAGTAATTCTCTAATTTTCAAATCTTCCGGACCAATATCATCGAGCGGCGAAAGTACGCCCCCGAGTACGTGATAGACACCCCGAAAGGCATTCGTTTTCTCGAACAGAAGAACATCTCGCGGTTCTTCAACTACGCAAATCAGCGAGTTATCGCGCTTGATGTTGCTGCAAAGTTCACACAACTCGCTCTCGGTAAAATTCCAGCACTGCGAACAGAGTCGAACTTTCGTTTTTACATCTTCTAATGCCTGTGCAAAAGAGAATACATCTTCGCGAGGCATTTTTAAGATATATAACGTTAATCGCTGCGCTGTTTTTTTCCCAATGCCGGGCAGCTGGGAAAATTTACTGACGAGTTGTTCAAAAGCGGATGAAGTTGAAAGCACGTGAAATAATTAAGAATGAAGCATTATAAAAATAATCGTTGGTTCGAGATTCGTTTCTGAGAATACTTCAATATACGAACCACGATTCACAGGTTACATTCCGAGCATATCTAAGCCGGGAATATTTGGAACAAGTCCGGAGGTTGCTTTGCTCATTTCTTCCGATGCCATTTTGGATGCCTCTTCGTGCGCCTTATTCACTCCCGCGAGTACCAAATCTTCGAGCATTTCTTTGTCATCGGGATTGATAACGTCTTTTTCAATTTCGATTTTTAAAATTTGTTGTTTTCCATTTGCGGTAACTTTTACAGCGCCGCCGCCTACTTCCACCGTTAAGGTTTTCAGTTCGAGTTCAGATTGCACTTTTTCCATTTGCTTTTGCATCTTCTGAACTTGTTTCATCATTTGTTGCATATTCGGCATAGACATAGAGAGTATCGTAGAGTGTTCGTAAAATTGTGAATTAGTAAAATTTGTCGGCGAAAATATAGGAGTTTTGAGAAGCAAAAACTAAAATGTCGGAATGTTTGCTTCGCCCGAATATTTTTGAGAAATTTCCCCGCGATAATTTTCATACCAGCAATGAACCGATTAATTATTTTTTTCCTCTGCGCATTTTTCTTTCTCGAAAGAGTTTTCCCTCAAACGAAAAACCTTTCTTCAACGCTCAAATCAATGCTTGAGTCCACGCAACTTCGCTCATCATTGGTAGGAGCAAAAGTGGTGAATTCAAAAACAGGAAAAACAATTTTCGAATTGAACAGCGATAAACTCCTCCACCCCGCTTCCACGCTCAAGTTATTCACCACGGCGGCGGCACTTCATTATCTCGGAAAAGATTTTTCGGTAAAGACAGAAATTTTTCTTGATGAAAAAAGAAATCTCATCATCAAAGGAAACGGGAATTCTCTCCTGCGCACAGAACATTACGAAACAATCGCCCAAAAAATTATTCAGCAAGGAATTAAAAATATCCAACATATCATTATTGATGTTTCGTATTTTGACGATAACAGTTGGGGAAAGGGATGGATGTGGGACGATGAGCCCGGTGCGAGCGCAATGCATATTTCTCCGCTTTGCGTAAATGGAAACGTTGTCAATGTTATTGTCACGCCGAATAAGGTGAATGAAAAACCCTTTGTGGAACTCGACCCCCGAACATCTTATTTCACACTTCTGAACGAATCGAAAACGGTATCGGCAATTGATAACCGATTTCCCTTGTTTGAAGTTACCCGCAAATGGAAAGAGCGAGAAAATATTATTGTTGTAAAAGGACAACTCCCCGCAACATCGCTGAAAGATACTTTTTCTGTCAATGTTTGGAAACCTGAGTTTTATGCTGGAACACTTCTAAAAGAACGATTGAATGTAGGCGGCGTTCAAATAACAGGAGAAATAAAAAGAGGAACATCAGAAAACTCCAAGAAGATATTCTTGCTCTCGCACCCGCTTGATTCACTTATACATAAAGCGAATAAAGAAAGCGACAATCTCTCCGCTGAATGTTTATTGAAAATTCTTGCCGCAGAAAAAAACAGTATCCCCGGAATTGCCGATAGCGGAATACATCTTGAAAAAATATTTTACTCTCTTATCGGTATTGATACGTCGAATATGATTATTGCCGATGGTTCCGGTGCATCTGATTATAATTTAGTTTCCGTTAATCACGTCATATCACTTCTACAATATCAGTTCAAGCAATCAACGTTCAAATCGTTTAAAGAGTCGCTTCCGATTGCGGGAGTAGATGGAACGCTCAAAAACAGAATGAAAGGAACTCACGCAGAAGGAAAAGTTTTTGCAAAGACAGGAACCAAACGTGGGATAAACTCTTTAGCCGGTTACATTGAAAAAAGAAATGGCGAGGTAATTTCGTTCGCTATTATCATCAATCACTTCTCCGGCGAAATTAAAACGCTTCGGAAAATAATTGATGCATTTGTTTTGGAAATAACAAAGTAACGCAAAATATGAATGACCGTTTGTTGCAAGTTTTCTTTGACATCATTGAAGGGAAAACGGTAAAACGTTGCAAACACGAATTGGTGTACGAAGGAAAGGACGTTTCGCAACTCTTCATCGAATCACTGATGACGAATGACTATTTACCAATTACGGTGAGTGCAACACAAGTAATGCAAGGAGAACGCATTCCCGCTTTCTATATTGAAAACACTACTGCGTATTTCGGTTGGGTGTTTTGGGAGAAGTTCAACTCCCGCATTGCGCGAAAACTTTTTGGCTCAGTGGAACGTAATGAAAAAGGAGATTGGAAAATTCAAATTCCTCCGTCGCGCGATACAATTATTTACGCAAACGAGAATTTGAAATTAGAAATGGATATTGAACATCCGTTTGAATGGTGAAAAAGAATATGTCATTCTGAGCGAAGCGAAGAATCCTCTCAATCGAAAAGGAGATTCCTCACTTCGCTCCGCTTCGTTCGGAATGACAATGCTATTCTATTACAACACGTTTAATGGTGCATCCTTTTGCAGTCGTTTCCTTCACTGCAATTTCTTTCCCCGCAAGCAACGCATCCAAAGCATTTTCCAGATCTTTCGATGTTACTTCTTCAACTTTACGTTTATCATCAATACGACCGTGATAAAGAAGTTTTCCTTCTTTGTCGAGAACGTACACTTCAGGCGTAACAAGCGCACCGTATAAGTCTGCAATTTTATTTCCGTTATCTTTCAAAACCGGAAAAAGAAATTTATGTTCTTTGCTGTGTTCTTCAATGTCTGCGATTGTTTCTTCTTTGTTTGCGTTAATGCCAAAAATGGTAACATTTTTTTTACTGTACTTATCGTACAATTTCGCCATCCGCTCGTTGTAAGCGTTCGATACCGGACATTCCGTGGAGATGAACATCAGGACGGTAAATTTATTTTCTTTTTCTTTTCTCGTTTTATCGAGTGAGAATTCTTTTCCATCGTAATTTTTTAAGGAGAATGACGGAACAGCTTCACCAATTTTCAATTCCGGTAATTCACCGGCAGTTAAAAATGAAGTGAAGATAATGAAGAGTGCGAGTAGTTGTTTCATAGTTGTATTTGATTTGTAAGTGATCAGATTTGTGAATTGAAAAATTTTTAAAAATAATATGATATGCCAACTCTTACATTACTGAGAGTGATATTCCAATAGCGGTTATTTCCCTCGGAT
Organism: Ignavibacteriales bacterium; assembly: GCA_018335975.1. Taxonomy (GTDB): domain Bacteria; phylum Bacteroidota; class Ignavibacteria; order UBA10030; family F1-140-MAGs086; genus JAGXRH01. The sequence goes on along the minus strand of JAGXRH010000136.1, from coordinate 3,977 downwards.
TTATATTTATTCGATAAAGAATTAGTAATGTTTTCATAGTCATAATTACTCTTACTCCAATTGTAACTTATTGTTGTACGGTATTCAGCGAATAAACCCATTGTATTTATAATCTTACACTCTGTCCCTACTAATCCTAGAAAACCTGTACCGATCGTTCGTGATTCACTACTACTATTATTTATTGATAAATTTGAATTAGTGTTTGTACTTGTGCTTGACGAACGAGAATTACTCCGTTGAAAACTTATTATCGGTCCCGCTCCAAAATAAATTGGAACTATACTTTGAGAATAATATATATACTGTAAATTGACCGATATGTATTGGCTATTGTCCTTATAATTCGAGTTGAATGAGGATGTATAACTAGAATTTTCATACTCGTTTTTGTGGTCGCCCTTATTATCACTCAAACTAAATGATAAATCAGAAGAATAACGAATTGCCGTTGAGGAAGATAACATCGTTTTATACGATACAGATGTTCCACCAACAATATTAAATTGAATTGATTTCTTCTTTTCTAAAATCATACTATTATCAATATTATTTTCTTGAGCGGACAATAACGAGTTGAAGACTAAAGTTATAGTTACAATAATATTTTTCATTGGATAGTTCCTTGTTAGATTATTTATAAATATTGTTAGTAAAAAAACATCGTGTCTTGTGCCAAAGGCATCCCTTCGGGAGTGTTTTAAATATTTTACCACAAAGGCACCAAGAGGATATCATTTCTTAAATTTTTTACTTACATTAGTAATTGTAATACCAACTATCTTTTTCCCGCGCAATCGAACAAATACTCCCTCCTCTAAAATATCTGTATCTGTTGCATATTGCGGGCGTTCCAGACTGACATACAGCACATCAGCATCTTCATCAAAATCGAACCGAAGATGTTTCGAGCCGACTTTTTTTAAGTGCGGCAGTGCATCAAATATTTCTTTTACTGCGGCTGGTGCCATAGAATATCCCTTCGTAAGAGTTTTTTTAGTTGTGTAGTAAAAAATGCTGTAATAACGAACCCATCTCCGGTTTTTATGAATTCACGATAGATAACAAGTAACACTTTCTTTTCTTTTCCATTCTTAATTGCCCACAATTCCCCTGCGTCTCCTTCAACTATCCAAGTAGGCTTCGAAATTGCTTCCAACACATCAAAATAATAACCAGCCATATCTTCGTGACTTTCAACAATGTGTATCCATCGTTCATCGGGAAGACGAATCGGAATATTATTCACTGAGTATGCAAAGTCACTCATAGTATTTCGCGATTCATTTCAAAAATTTGCGGCATAATCTAAAACAATTTGTTTAAGGAATCTAATGAAGCAAATATTTTAATATTTTGTGATTTCGTCGAATAACACATTTGAAAACTCTTTTATTTCGTATGTTAGAACATCTGCAACGGGCAAATTAGTTTCACTTTCCAATTTCTTTTTCGCTTCACGAATTTGTTTCGGCGACATATTCACTGTGTTCATTGCAATGCCAACAACTTTTGATTTCTTGAACGGAGAAAGAATTTGCTCGTGAAGTTTGATAATCTTTTTCACGTTCGTAATTGAGAACCCGTAATCATCTTTTTCCCGAATCGGATGATGAACAAGAATCATTGCATCCGGCATTACTCCGTGCAGCAATCCCAATGTTACGCTCGAATATCCCTGATGCGTCAGCGAACCTTGTCCTTCCACGTGAATATACTCCGCCCCTTCTGCAACACGATTATCAATTTCTTTTTCAATTGCTCCCGCAACAAAATCACTCACGACCGAATCAATCGCAATTCCTCTTCCTGAAAGTAAAATTCCCGTTTGTCCCGTTGCAACAAAATCCGATTTCAATTTTCGTTTCAGAAATTCACGATGCAGTTCAAGCGATGCAGTCATTTTCCCAACGTTGCAATCCGTTCCAACGGTGAGTATCGTTTTGGCTTTGCGTGTTTTCCTATAGGTCGTAGACCAACTTCCTTTTGCAACAACTTCATATTCGGAAGGAATTTTTCTCAAATCAGAAATCGTAACATTATACTTTTTCGCAAGCGAAGAAAATTCTTCATCATCAGCAAGAATTGTATGCAAACCGTTGATGATATTGAGTTTATGTTGAATCGCTTCTTTTAAAATCGCTCTCCATTCATCCGGCAGTCTTCCACCAACAGGAGCGATACCAATGAGGAGCGTATTCGGTTTTTTGGAGAATGATTTTTGAAGAGAAGAAAAAATGGGAATTGTTCCGCCGAAACCAAGAATGTCTTGCGCAGTTTTCCCCGCATTACGACTATCAATGACACCGACAACTTCATTTGGCAAATACCGTATCGCCTGATTCGCTGTTTTCGATTCGAGCGGAGAAAATTTTCCTTCAGCAAGAATTACGATTCGACGAATCACGATACTTCCGAATAACTTGCTTCTCGCTTTTCGGAAAACGAATGGCTGCGTTTGGTCTGTTTTTTTATTTTTGGCAAGCCAATTATTCTGAGAGTCGCATTAGCGTTTTCGAGTTTATCAGGAAACAATACCTTGTCTTTATATTCTTCGAGTGAATCATCTATTCGAACAATGGGAAGTTGAGATTTATTGAGTTCTTTGATATTCATTGTAGTAATCAATTATTTTTCCGTTTAACAAGAAAGGCTTCGTATTCAAAATTCTTTTCAAATATTTTCCATTCACCGTTTTGTAATCCGAACACTTCGAAATCTTTCAAGATTTCAGCAAGATTATTTGTGATTCCGATTCTATACAATCGCGTTCTCACTTTATTGCTTCCGGTGGCATAAATCCATGCCTCGGGATATTTATCAGTAAAAGCATATATCGTTGCCGCTACGGTCGCTAATATCTTTTGGCTGTCTTCATTGTTAGTAATAACGGTATCATCAATTTCACCGGTCTGAGTATTTTTATCTCCAAAACCGAGATTGTAAAACCCTTGCAAATTTGTTTCGGAATATTGAACCAGTTTCGCAATTTTTCCTTTTGGTCCTTCGCTGAGAAACTCGAATACCGTTAAGGTTTTTTCCGCTTTTAGTTCGTAACGAGGAAATTTCATTACATTTTTACGACGCTTCCGAATACGAATGTTCTCTCGCCGAAGAAAAATTTCCGCCAAACGAAAAACATTGTTCTACATCAATGCGGTATCCCTTTGCCGTGTATGCTCCTGTCCGCTGATTCAACTCATACTCTCCCGCGTATTCTTTACGAACAATTCTGTTCAGCGTTTCGACAAACGCATCAACATCTTCTTCGTTGCTGTAACAACCCAATGATGCGCGAACCATTCCCGGCATCGTGGATTTATTTCCTGCTGACATATCCCGAAGAAGTTGTTCTTCCTGTTCCGGCGTTACGTGCAGAAGTCGTTTTACGTACGGTTGCGCGCAAAAACATCCGTTGCGAACACCGATTCCCCCTTCCGTTCCTAAAATTGCGGCAACGAGCGAATGACTCATCCCTTCGACGTTAAAAGTAATTACGCCAACTCTGCTCATCAGGTTTTTCGTCGGTCCATAAAAAACAAGTTTCGGAATATTGAACAGTTTTTTGTACGCGTATTTCAGCAGTTCATACTCGTGGTGGGCGATGTTATCCATTCCGATTTCTTCAAGAACCGAAAGAGATTTTGCAAGCGCAATCACGCCAACTACGTTCGGAGTTCCTGCTTCTTCTTTGTGCGGCGCATCGTCCCAATATACTTCATCAAGTGAAACGGCAAGCACGGTTCCACCTCCGACAACATCCGGGTCTCCCTGTTCAAAAATTTCTTTCGGCGCAATGAGTACGCCGATACCAAACGGGGAATATACTTTATGCGCGGAGAAAGCAAGAAAATCAATATGCTCGGGCATATCGTTCGGGAGAATGTTTATCGTACGGTGCGGAGCGAGTTGTGCGGCATCAACAAAAATTTTTGCTCCAACCGAGTGAGACCATCGCGCAATATCGTGGATGGGAT
>JAGXRH010000135.1 GCA_018335975.1 Ignavibacteriales bacterium | reverse complement strand
CAACCGTATTGTGTTGATTGAGCGGGTCATCGGAATACGGATACACCATGTGATAATAAATGAAACGAACATTTTCCGCGTTGGAATTTGTTTGTACGTAATTTTTCAACGAAGTATGCGCCCCGGGACAAATACTGCAATGTGAATTAGTAAATACTTCCACCAACGCTTTTCGTTGTGAAGAAAATATTGAGGAAGTCAATACGAATGTAAATAATAATAAGAGAATAATGTTTTTCATAAGTGTTTTATTGGTTATTAATATTGCGAAATGTTTAATCTAAAATCTGAATTCTAAAACTTGTAGTGAGCGGAGTCGAACTATCTAAAATTCTATATCTGACTTTGCAGCGACATCCGAAATCCCGTGAACGGCTGAATGTATTTGCACACACCATTGGAACACGCTTGTCCACCGCGTTCTTTTCCATAAGATATTGTGAGTTTGTGCGCTTGAGAAAAATTGTAACCAAATTCTCCGACAAGCCAATTCTTTTGTTTCAAAACGTCATAATCATTGGTCGAAAATTCATAACGAATCGCTGCAGTGATAATCGGCGAATACGAGCTACTCAACGTAACGAGTTGATTGTAATAATGTTGTTGCGCATTGTACGAATCATAAACCCATTCATGCTCCGATTGCGCAATGAAAGAATATTGTTCGTTCACAACATATTGCAATTGAATCGGCACAATCGTTGAACGCTGCTCGTGACTGAATGCGATTCCCGAAAAATCGTTGTAAGCAAAATTCACTCGCCTCGCATAACCAAAACGAATGGCGGAATGTTCTTCAAAGTAATTTTCAATTTCAAGAAACGTTTCCCAATACGGCGAGAGTTTTTTATCAAGTGTTGGAAGATAATTCTTCACGCGTTTCTTTTGTTTGAATGTAAAACCATCGTTTTGTAAATCAAAATAATTGTGTCTGCTCGCAACGCTTGCGTTGAAATTTATTGTCGTTGAAGAATTTATTCCATAGAATGTTTCCGCTTGCAATCCCACTTCATCGTTAAAATCAAAAGGGTGAAGCGCGCGTGTCAATAACGTGTACGAATGTTCTTTCTGCGCAATTGGCGGATTTTGAAACGGGAGCATTTTTGTTACTCGTGTTTCATCGCCGCGTTCGTACGGGTCACGAATATCAAACGCATAATTTTTGTAATCTACAATTACGCCAACTCCTTTTGCAGAATACGAAAGTGAAGAATACATTCCTGTTCCCAAAGAAGTTATTTTATCATCAAGAACATTCGTCCGCTTTTGCGCCCAACTGACAAAGTAATTTATGTTCGAACGATTGAAAGTAAAAGAAACTTCCGGAATTTCTGTTTTGATGTTTTTGATATTCGTATTATTCACTCCTTGCGGAATTTTTCCATCGGCAGAAAGAAAACTCGTTGCGATGGATAATGACTTTATTGGCGAAAACTCAATATTTCCTCCGCGAATTTTATACAATTCGTGCCGCGTGAACGCAACCGAATCGCGAAAGTCTAACGTGCCGCCGACGATTGTTGCTTTCACTTTTGAAATTTTATAACTCGCTTTTATTCCATCCATCCACGTATCGTATGCAATGCCGCGATTATCAAAAAGATTAAGTGTAAGTCCTCTACCAAACAAATGAGAAAAATTTCCTGCGCGAATAGAAAAATCATCTTTTGAAAATTCTATAAATCGTCTCTTCAAACCCTGAAATTCATCACCTATTTCCGGCGGCGTATCAGCAAGCAAACGAAATCCGATAGTGAGTGATTGCGGAAATGCAAGTCGCACATCGGTAATGTTTTCAAAATACGAAAATGATTGTTCAAAGTTCGATAAAGTCTTTTTTCCTTTTCCATAGCGAAGGATATTGGAAAGAGATGGTTGAACGGATTGCGAATATCCGATACTACAAAACATAAAAATCAAAACAAAAGAAAGAATCCGATTCATCACTCAGTTTTTGAAATGAGTTTTACAATTTCTTTTTCCAATTCTTTTTCATCGCCGTGTAAATAGCCGATACGTTGGTGAACAATCTTTCCACCGGTATCAAACAAAATTGCAAAGGGAACCGATTGTCCGTTCACGAGTTGCAACAATTCTCCGTTCGGATCGAGCACAACGGGAAAAGAATAATTTTGCGACGCAATGTAGGATGAAACTTTCGCGGCACTTTTCGGCGAATCTTCGTTGATAGTAAGAAGTGAAAATCCCTGTTCGGAATATTTTTCAAACAATGATTGCAGTGAACGCATTTCAGATTTACACGGCTCACACCATAACGCCCAAAACGTTACTAATGTTGGTCCTTTTGCATACAGTTGTGAAAGTTGAATTTCTTCATCACTCAAAGTTGTTACGGAAAAATCAATTTTTTCTTGTGCGGAAAGTGTTGAGCAGAGAGCGGAGAGCAAAGAGCAAAGGGCGAAAAGTAAGCAGAATATTTTTTTGTTCAGTGATCTTATTTTCATGGAAATTATGTATTTAAATATTTATGAAGTGACGATTGAAAGTGGAAACGAGAAAGTTGTTCCGTCATTTACTTTACTTTGAACTGAAATTGCAAAACCATGCGCTTCAATTATTTTTTGCGCAATCGCAAGTCCTAATCCCGTTCCGCCGGAATTTCGGTTTCTGCTTTTTTCGGTACGATAAAATCTATCGAAGATGTGCGGCAAATCTTCTTGTGCAATGCCAACACCTGTATCGGAAATATTGACAAAAAGATTTCCGTTGTTGCGTTGAATCTCAATCGTAATGACGCCGATTTCTGGTGTGTATTGCAGCGCGTTATCAATCAAGTTGGAAAGCGCGCGGTCCATCATTCCGATATCGGCGAAGGCAAACGGAAGTTCATCGGGAATAATTGTGCGGAAACGAATTTGTTTTCTCTCCGCCTGCGGTTGAAATTTTTGCACGATATCGTGAACAAGTTCTGCAACGGAAAATGGTTCGGGTTTGGGAAAAATTTGTTTCGCTTCGAGTTTGGAAAGTTCGAGAATTTGTTCCACAAGCGTAATCAAACGATTTGTTCCGCTTAAAATCGTTTCGAGATATTTTTTTCGCTCATTGGAAGAAAGATTTTCTTCTTTCATCAACAAAGTTTCCGCATAACCTTGAATGGATGCAATCGGCGTTTTCAGATCGTGGGAAATATTTGCAACAAGTTCTCTCCGCAGCGAATCGGTTTTTTTTATTTCTTCCACATTCGCTTCAATCGTATTCGCCATCGAATTAAACGCAATGCCGAGTTGGTCAATTTCATCATTCGATTTTACTTCCACGCGCGAAGAAAATATTCCGCTTTCAAAATGCTGTACCGCTTCTTTCGTCTTCCGAAGTTTTTTCATAATGAAACCGAGAATCACAAGACCGACAATTCCTGCAGAAACTAATGTCACGAGAAGTGTGCGTTGTCCAAGAAGAATAATATAACTATCGAACAACATATTTTCCGAAGAAACGTATTCTGTTCCGTGGAGAATAACATACGTGTAACCGATGTTTTTATCTTTGGAAAGAATCGGTGATGCAGAAAAAACTTTTTCATCAAGAAGATAACACGGGTCTTCTCCAAGAATGAACGTGTTTCCTTCATCTTTTATAAACGTATGAATCGGCGCGAGCGAAACTTGTTGCTTCATTCGATGTCCTTCGGGGAGCGATGAATACGTGATGATGCCATTCGTGTCGAGAATATAAATTTCAATAGTAGGATTAAATGAGATGATATCGCTGAAAACTTTTCGCATCATTTCGGGAGAAGTTTTCATTTCAACATTCATTGCAACTTTTTCGCTGATGGATTTCGCAAGCGGAATGCTGACACGCTGCGTTGCTTCCTGCACATACATTTCCGCAGTGAACAGCGTGATGTAACTATACACTGCGCCAATCAGCACCAGCAACAACAGAAATAGCGCGGAGATTTTCCAGTAGAGAGATTTGAAGAAACGAAAGTTCATTTTAGATTTTAGATTTTTGATTTTAGATTGAAAATATTTTTCAACCCAAAAGTAAAATCATTTCTTCTTGGTTTCTGATTCTTCTGCAAATTTATATCCAACTCCCCACACCGTTTTTATGTATGTTGGATTTTCCGGATTCTTCTCAATCTTTGCGCGCAAGCGGTTGATGTGGGAATTTACCGTGTGGTCGTACCCTTCAAACTGGTAGCCCCAAATAATATTCAAGAGTTCGGCGCGAGAGTAACATCTTCCCGGATGAGAAGCGAAAAGAAAAAGTAAATCAAATTCTTTTGCGGTGAGTTCGATTTCGTTTTTGCCAAGTTCCACTTTTCGTTTTTCTGCATCAATGGAAAGTGAGCCGAATTGAATTTTCTTTTTCACGGTTTCATCTTCAATTGGTTTTGTATCCGTTTCAATGCGTCGGAAAATTGCTTTCACCCGCGCAATAAATTCACGCAGCGAAAATGGTTTTGTGAGGTAGTCGTCCGCGCCGAGTTCAAGTCCGAGCACTTTATCAAACTCTTCGGATTTTGCAGTGAGCATAAGAATCGGTGAGCGAATTTTTTCCGAGCGAATACGTTTGCAAATTTCCATTCCATCTATTCCCGGAAGCATAATATCGAGAACATACAAATCGTATTTTCCCGCAAGCGCGCGTTCCAAACCGATTTTGCCGTTGGTTTCTTTTTCCGTTTGACAACCTAAATCTTTTAAATGCAGAGAAATCAAATCGGAAATATCTCTGTCGTCTTCTATTATCAAAACTTTTTTCATAATGCGGGGAAAATATAAGGGAGGAAGTTCACGAATGTATCACGTAGATGTAAAGAGAGTGTGTGAGAAGAGTACGAGGAGTCAAGGATTCAAGAAAAACTACTTGAAGAAAAATAAGTTCACTTGAATTCTCAAACTCTACTTCCTCAACACTCTCGCCGCATCTTTCGCAAAATACGTGAGAATCAAATCAGCGCCGGCGCGTTTTATTCCTGTGAGCATTTCCATCATGACACGTTCTTCATCAATCCAGCCACGTTGTGCGGCGGCTTTTACCATTGCATATTCTCCGCTTACGTTATACGCCGCAGTCGGCATTTGAAATGTATCTTTCACGCAGCGAATAATATCGAGATATGGCATTGCGGGTTTTACCATTACAATATCCGCGCCTTCTTCAATATCTGCTTGCACTTCACGCAACGCTTCATTGGAGTTTGCCGGATCCATTTGATGACTTCTTCTATCGCCAAATTTCGGTGTTGATTCTGCGGCTTCGCGAAATGGTCCGTAAAATCCCGAAGCATATTTTGCCGCGTACGACATAATCGGAATGTTATGAAAATTATTTTCGTCTAAAATAGTACGAATCGCTTTCACCCTTCCATCAAACATATCGGAAGGAGCAACCATATCGCAGCCGGCTTGTGCGTGTGTGAGTGCTTCTTTCGTAAGAAGTTCCAACGATTCGTCATTCACGATTTCGTCTCCGCGCACAATTCCGCAATGTCCGTGTGAAGTGTATTCACACATACACACATCGGTTATTACAAAAAGTCCGGGAACATTTTTTTTGATTGCGCGAATTGCTTGCTGAACGCCGCCGTTTTCATCAAATGCTTCACTGCCAATTTCATCTTTGTGTTCGGGAATGCCGAATAAAATTACTGCGGGAATTTCCAGCGATTGTACTTCCGTACATTCTTTCACAATTTCATCTACCGACATTTGAAACACGCCGGGCATTGATGAAACTTCTTTCTTTACTTTTGTTCCGGGAACAACAAAAAGCGGATAAATAAAATCGTTGGTGGAAAATTCCGTTTCGCGCACCATTGAGCGAAGTGTTGCCGTCATTCGAGTTCTGCGGAGACGTTTGAAGTTGAGATTGGAGATTTGGGATTTGGGAGTATTCATAATTTTTATTAGTAATAAATTCGTGAACAAAAATACGCAGAGGGGAGAGGAAATAAAAAATTACGTTTGTTCCAAAATACTCCTCGCCACTCGTTCCCCACTTATCACGCAATCTCCCACCGAAATTCCTCCACGAAAGTTTGCGCATAAAAACGCTCCGCGAAAATTTTGTTCAAACTTTTCAAACGCTTGTTCCGTTTTGTGATAACCAAGTTCATATTGCGGAATTGCTTTTTGCCAGCGATTTATTTTTGTGAACGCCGGTTTTCCTTCAACATTCATAATGGATTTCAATTCATCTAAAACTGTATTGGAAAGTTGTTCGTCATCGAGGTTGCATATTTCGGGTTGTCTTGCTCCACCGACAAATGTTGTGAGCGCAACAAAATCATTTGGAGAGCGATTTGAAAATAGGGAAGACGACCAAATTGTTCCGAGAATATTTCGTTTTTCTTTTTCTGGAATTAAATATCCGAATCCGTCAAGTTCCCTTTTGATTTGTTCTTTCTTGAAACCGAAAAATACTTCCGCAACCGGAGGATAGTAAATTGATGAAAGTGTTTTCGACATTTCGGGGTCAATTTGTCGGATGATTTCGGAAAGATGGTACGCGGGAATTGAAAACACAACATTATGCGATTCTATTTTCTCTGAAACTCCATCGTGTGTGTACGAAACAGTGAACATACATTTATTTCCATCGCGTATCGGAATAACGTGTTCTACTTTTGCATTGAGAAAAATGTCGTCGCCAAGAAATTGCGCAATAGCTTTTGGCAATGTTTGCATTCCGTTTTTGAAGGAAAACATTTTAGCTGATTCTTTGCTTTGCTCTCCGCTCTTTGCTCTCTGCTTTCTTTCTCTTCTTCCGCGAATTACACCTTTAAATATTCCGCCATATTTTTCTTCCAGCGCGTACAGTTTCGGAAACGCAGAACGCACACTCAATTTTTCAGGGTTTCCTGCAAACACTCCAGCAACAAACGGATTGATAAAATAATCGAGAAATTCTTTTCCTAATCTTCGCTCAACAAATTGCGCAATGGATTCTTCCGAGTACGCTTTTCCTTGAAAGAATTCTCCCGCAACACGTAACTTTCCTTTTGCGCTCAATAATTTTGATTTCAAAAATGCCGGCGGAGACATTGGCATTGCGTGTAAAGTTCCATCTTTTAAAATGTAGCGTTTGTTCGATGTTTCATTTGCGTACACCATTTCATTTTCGATGCCTACGCCTTGAATAATTTCTTTGAACAATGGAGTTGTTTCGAGCGCGCTGTTTGGTCCTGTTTCAATTAAGTAACCATCAATGAATTCCGTTTTCATTGTCCCTCCAACTTCTGAATCTTCTTCAAGAACAGTTACATTGCAACCATTTTTTTTCAGAAAATAGGCAACGGTTAATCCCGAAATTCCCGCGCCAATAATGATGACAGGTTCTTTATGCACCATTTAAAACTTCACGAACTGTTTTCAGAACTGTATGATTGTCGTATGGTTTGTGAATGAAATCTTTTATTCCGGTATCAAAGAGTTCCTGCTTCTCATCCGGTTGCAGGTAACCGCTTGCGAAAATTACTTTTACGTTTTTATTGATAGCGGCGATTTGCTTGTATGCATCAGCGCCGTTTAATTTCGGAAGCCCCATATCGGAAATAATGAGCGCAATATCGCTTTGATGAATATTATACATTTCTACTCCTTCGATTCCATCCTTTGCCCACAGCACTGTATATCCGTTTTCTTCGAGCATAGTTTTGAGCGATTCGCCGAGCATTATTTCATCTTCTATTATTAGAATTGCTTCCGTGCCTCGAAGCATTTCAGTCGAGAGTAGAAGTTCTTCCGGCACTATTGGTTTTGATTGCACATACGGGAAATACAATTGAAATGTTGTTCCTTTTCCTATTGAACTTTCGACATCAATAAAACCGTTATGTGTTTTCATAATTCCGTATATGACAGAAAGACCTAAACCGGTTCCTTTTCCTTTTTCTTTCGTGGTAAAAAATGGTTCAAAGATTCTGTTTTTTGTTTCTTCGTCAATTCCTTGTCCTGTATCGGACACAGCAAGACAAATGTACTGCGTGCTTTTCGCTTCGGGAAAACGTGATTGCAATTTTTCATTTCCGACTGTTAATGCGCTAAGTGTGATAGTTCCTCCGTTGGGCATTGCATCGCGAGCATTGACGCTGAGGTTTAGAATCGCCTGATGAATTTGAGTTCCATCGGCGACAAAGAGCGGAAGATTTTTCTCAATGTCTAATTTACACGTGATAGTCTTTGGAAATGTTTCCTCGATAAACTTGTGAATATCTTCTATAATTTCTCGCACGTTGACTGATTCCAATTTTGCATCGGATTTTCTTGCGAACATCAGCATTTGTCGGACAAGTTTTGCTCCGCGGGTAACAGATTTGTGGATAGCGTCAAGGTGTTTTGTGATTTTCTCAGGGATATTAATGGAACGTTCTGCCAGCGACGTGTATCCTTCGATTATTCCAAGCAGATTGTTGAAGTCGTGTGCGATACCTCCTGCGAGCGTACCGATGCTTTCCATTTTTTGCGCTTGCCTGAGTTGTTCTTCCAAATTTTTCTGTTCTGTAATGTCGCGCATTATTCCACGATATGCGACAATATCACCTCTATCATTGCGAACGGTGGAGGAGGTTTCAAGGACGAAGAGTTTCTTTCCATCTTTCCTTTTCAACATAATTTCAAAGTCTTTCGTAAATCCTTTCGCTATTATGTTTTTCTGCATAGAACTTCTTGAAGCAGGGTCGAAGTACAAATCGCGTTCGATGTTTGCGAGAAGTAATTCCTGTTTGGAAGAATAACCAAATAATTCTACGCCTGCTTGATTGATATCAAGAAGTTTTCCTTCGGGAGTGCTGATATAAATTACATCTTTCGATTCTTCGAAAAGTTCACGGTATCGGGCATCGCGGTCAAGTATATCTTTCGTATGCTTGTGCTTTCGCCGGGAAATTGATATGAGGAGAATAAGAACAAGTAGAACCAACGAACTAACGGTTAGATAGTATGTCGGACGTTTGTACCATTGAAGAGGAATGGTAAAATTGATTGTACTACTTTTCCCCGCATCATCGCCGAACAGGTTTCGCGCTTGCAGGGTAAAAGTATGGTTTCCAGAAGAAAGATTTTTCAGCGTAACTTCCCTCAACGTGCTCCAATCAGACCATTCGTTATTATCTAATTGAAAACGGGAGTAAATATCCAAGGGTGCCGGTTCGCCCCAATAACCAAATTTTTTCCAACGGATAAACGCATATTCATAATCAGTTACCGGCATTTCTATAATGATGCGGGGAAGAGGTTGCGAGCTCTCCTTTAAATCCAATGCTGCAAGACCAGCACCCATTGTTCCAACAAGCACTTTATCCTTTAACGGAAGGAGCGACCATAAGCGGGAATTGTGCAAGCCGGTTTTTACATCATACTTACACCACGTATTTTTATAAAAACTTCCCAATCCTTCACCTGAAGTGTACCAAACAATCCCGCTGGAGTCAACAGCTATTTCCCACACGTTATTTCCAACTAATCCATCTTTGGTCGTAAAGTATCGGATGTTGCTCTCCGCATCAATTGTTCCGATTCCGTTATGCTGGTCAGCAAACCAAAGCGTATTCGCACTATCAGTCGCTACGGAAAAAATTCGATTTGAAATCAAACCATTGGCTCTGGTCCAATGTTTCCAGTCACCGTTCAAGTACCGACTTAAACCGCCATATGTTGCAAACCAATACGCGCCATCTTTCCCTTCTGCAAAAGAATACACTCTCCCGTTTAATAATCCCTCGTTTGTTCCCCAACGAGTAAAATTGTTTTTCTCATAAACAAATGCACCTGGTTGCTTTTCAGGAAGAGCGAATGTGTTTTGAGCCAATCCTAAAAACCACAACCGCCCTTTTTTGTCCGAACGGATTTTATGAATAAAAATTTCTTCACTGTCAGTGGTAACGGAAAAATGTTTCCATTCATTATTGAAAAAACGATACGCGCCGAGAAATGAATTACCGCTGGTAATCCAAATGCCGCCTTCACTATCCTCAGCAAGCCCTGTGATTTCGTTTAAAGGAAATGCACCGACGTGCGTAATCGAAGTTTTTTTCCCTGTTGAAGAAAGAATTTCAACTCCGGAACCAGTGCCAAACCAAATATCACCACTCGATGTTTTTACAATTTCGTTTATTCGATTGCGCGAGTCAGGATGATTATATTTTTGAGAGGTCCACCGTGTTGATGATTGCCGAAAGAGAAATAATCCGTTGTTAGTTCCGAACCAAATATCGTTATTGTTTCTGTACTGAATGTCTTGAATATTTTGTACGCGCGAAGGAAGTTGCGGTAATGCTGACCATATTTTCCCTCTCCGAATACGTAATTCATTCGATTCGTGATACGTGAGGACATCTCCATTTTGGGAAATATCCATCGAGTGTATGTATTCGCCT
>JAGXRH010000134.1 GCA_018335975.1 Ignavibacteriales bacterium | reverse complement strand
ACCTTCTGCGTGGATGTAGGAAATTTCTTTCAACTTCAACGCGCCTTCGAGGGCAACGGGAAAATTGTATCCGCGACCGAGATAGAGAAAATTTGCAGCGTCGGAAAACTCTTCAGAAATATATTTTACCTGCGCCGTTGTGGATTCAATGATACTTGCAACTTTCTCGGGAAGTAAACGCATTTCTTCCACAATCTTTTGTCCGTCAAGTTTTGAAATTGTTTTTTTCTTTCTGCCTACCATCAACGTAATCAAGGCAAGCGCAACGAGTTGAGACGTAAATGCTTTCGTGGATGCAACGCCAATTTCAGGTCCAGCGTGAATAAAGACTCCTGAGTCCGCGGCTCGGGCAATAGTACTTCCAACAACGTTACAAATTCCGAGAACTGTTGCGCCGTGTGCTTTCGCTTCTTTCAATGCCGCAGTAGTATCCGCAGTTTCACCGCTTTGGCTAATGAAAAAAACGACATCATCTTTATACAGAATCGGATTACGATAACGAAACTCGCTCGCATATTCCACTTCGACGGGAATGTGTGCGTATTGTTCCAGCATATATTCGCCGACAAGTCCCGCATGCCACGAGGTTCCGCACGCAACAAAAATTATTCTGCGTGCGTTTACAATTCTTTCAACAATGGATTCAAGTCCGCCAAGTTTTGCGGTGCCGCTTTCTTCGAGTAGCCGTCCGCGCATTGTATTTCGAATGGATTCCGGCTGTTCGTGAATTTCTTTCAGCATAAAATGTTCGTAACCGCCTTTTTCAATTTGCTCCAAATCGAAAGTGATTTCCTCAATCTCTTTATCAATGTCTTCGTTGTGAATCAAATTGCGGGTAAAAAATCCATCGCGACGAACTTCTGCAACTTCGCCATCTTCGAGATACACAACTTGGCGTGTGTGGTCAATAATTGCTGCTGCATCGGAAGCGATAAAATTTTCTCCATCGCCAATGCCAATCACCAACGGACTTCCTTTTCGCGCGACAATAATTTTATCCGGTTCTCGTGTGGAAATAATTGCAAGTCCGTACGCGCCTTTTACTTCTAATAAAGAAAGACGAACGGCGCTGTATAAATCGTTTGTTTTTTGGTAGAATCGTTCGATAAGATGAGCGAGTACTTCCGTATCAGTTTCCGTTTCAAAGGAATGTCCCTCACGCAGAAGTTTCGTTTTGATGGAAGAAAAATTTTCAATGATGCCGTTATGAATGATTGCAATTTCCTGATTGCAATCCCAGTGAGGGTGAGCGTTAATGTCATTCGGTTCACCGTGCGTTGCCCAGCGCGTGTGACCGATACCGATTTCCGAGGAAGAATCTTCATTCGTCATCAATTCAATCAACTCGGCGACTTTTCCTGCTTTTTTTGTTACGTGAAGTTTATCCTCCGAAATGGTTGCCACGCCTGCAGAATCGTAGCCGCGATATTCGACACGTCGAAGTCCTTCTAAAAGGATAGGAAGAGCGTTTTTTTTTCCGATATAACCGATTATTCCGCACATAGTTTTATACTGATTGGTAAAATTTGGTTTTAAGTTGGGCAAAAAATATGGAAATAATGGAGGAGGAAAAAATAGAAAATCGGTTTGCAAATGATGAACGATATTTAGGGAAGGAAATCAAAATCTGAAATGTCCACTCCGGTCTTTTGGTGATATGTGTAATGAAAATACACAGAATGGGCTCGATACAATTTTTCAATTTATTTGTTTTCTCAAAATATTCTTCCTATGTTTTGCCCACGATTTATGACAACAAGAACAATAAACTATCGGTATTATTACTCGAATCCAGTTCGACGGGACGCGGAGTAATTCTTGTTCATAATCTCGAAAGTAACACTAATTTTCCTAAGCCCCGAAACAACGGGGTTTTTTATTTTTCAGTAGAAATAATTTTTTATGGTCATTGTCCTCCAACCTAAAGCAACAGAAAACGATATTGAAATAGTCGTTGCAAAAATCAAGCAACTCGGATTAGAAGCGCACATCTCCAAAGGAACGGAACGCACCATCATCGGTATCATCGGCGATGAAAGAAAAATCCAACGCGAACAACTTGCGCTCTTGCCGAAAGTTGAAAATGTTATTCCTATTCTCAAACCGTACAAACTTGTCAGCAGAGAATTTCGAAAGGAAAATACGCTTGTAAGCGTTGATGGAGTGAACGTTGGAGGAAATGAAATTGTCGTAATGGCTGGACCTTGCACAGTAGAAAATGAAGAACAAATTTTATCCACAGCGGAAACTGTAAAATCTTGCGGAGCAAAAATTTTACGGGGAGGAGCGTTCAAACCGAGAACATCGCCGTATGCATTTCAAGGAATGGGAGAAGATGGTTTGAAACTGTTGCGAAAAGCAAAAGAGAAAACCGGTTTGAAAATTGTAACGGAAGTTATGGAATCGAATGAGGTTGAGCTCGTTGCCGAATACGCAGATTTATTGCAAGTCGGCGCGCGCAATATGCAAAACACAAAACTGCTTCGCACACTTTCGAAAATCAGAAAACCGGTTTTGTTGAAACGAAATTTTTCTGCTACACTGATGGAATTTTTAATGGCGGCAGAATATTTACTTGCTGGCGGAAACGACCAGGTAATTTTATGCGAACGCGGAATCCGAACATTTGTTGAATACACGCGCAATACTTTTGATTTGAATATTATTCCCGTCATCAAACAACTTTCGCATTTGCCGATTATCGCCGACCCGAGTCATGCAACGGGAAAAAGTGATTTGATTATGCCGATGAGTCGCGCGTCAATTGCGTGTGGCGCTGATGGTTTGATAATCGAAGTTCATCCGAAACCGGAAAATGCAGTTTCTGATGGCGACCAATCTGTTCGCGCTGATAAGTTTGCGCAATTGATGAATGACATTCGCCCAATCGCAACTGCCATCGGAAGAACAATTGCAATTTAGTTTAACAAGATGAAACTTGGAATAATTATTTATAGTAGCAACGCGGAAGTTGTCTGGAATGTTTTTCGCCTCGCCAATCTTTCGTTAAAAGATAAAGATGAAGTCAAGGTATTTCTTCTCGCAAACGGTGTTGAAGCCGAGCAACTTGATTCGGAAAAATATCAGATAGTGAAATTGATGAATGAATTCGTTTCCAACAACGGATTAATTTACGCTTGCGGAACGTGTCTGAAAATCCGCAACTCCGAAGGAACAGAACTTTGTCCTCTCTCGACGATGAAAGATTTGTATGACATCATCAACGAATCGGATAAAATAATTTCATTTTAAAATGATTCAAGTAAATCTTAAAAAAGTAGTTGATGATACGTATTCAATAGACATTGGAAAAGGAAATAGTCCAAAACTTCCTTCGTTGTTAAAGAAACTCGTTCCTGCTTTTCGATATATCATTATTACGGATTCAAATGTTGCAAAATTGTATGGCAAAACTTTTCTTTTCCATTTTGAAAAAGAAAAATTAAATGCATCTCTCGTTTCATTTCGCGCCGGCGAAGAAAATAAAACGCGTGAGACAAAAGCAGAACTTGAAAACAAAATACTTCAACACAGCGCTGGAAAAGATAGCGTTATCATTGCGCTTGGCGGTGGAGTTGTCGGTGATGTTGCGGGATTTGTTGCATCAACATTGTTTCGCGGAATTCCGTTTGTGCAAGTTCCAACCACATTACTTGCGCAAGTGGATAGCAGCAACGGAGGAAAAACTGCTGTTGACCATCCATTGGGAAAAAATCTCATCGGCGCGTATCACCAACCAAAACATATTTGTATTGATACGGATTTTTTGAAAACGCTTTCGCAGGAAGAATATGTCAACGGAATTGCAGAAATAATCAAACAAGCATTGATACAGGACGAGAAGTTTTTTCTCTTTCTCGAAAAAGAAATGGAAAAACTTGTGAATCGCGATGAAAAGATTTTGAAAACAACGATTGAGTGGAACTGCAAATTAAAAGCAAGTATTATTGAAAAAGATGAACGCGAAATTGGTCCGAGAAAGATTTTGAATTTTGGTCATACAATCGGACATGCAATTGAAACACTTTCGCAGTACAAACTTCGTCACGGTTATGCAGTTTCGGTTGGAATGGTTGCGGAATCGTTGATTGCGAAAGAACTTGGCTGGTTAAAAGAAAATGATGTTCAGCGAATTGAAAATATTTTGAAACGAGTAAAACTTCCAACACGATTGCCAAAATCAATTTCTCCCATAACAATATTGAAGAAAATGCAACTCGATAAAAAATCGAAAGAAGGGAAAATAAAATATTCCCTCATTGATAAGGTTGGACATTGCGAATTTAATGTTGGAGTAGAAAATGAAATTGCACTTCGATGTATGCGTGGAATAATGGAGTAACGGAGTTTTGGAGAAATGAAAACAAAACTCTGCGTTTCTCTTTTTGTAGAAAATATTTCCGATACAATTCGGAAAGCGAAACGAGCAATTCTAATCGGTGCTGATATCATTGAGTTTCGATTGGACAATGTAGAGCAAGAATCTTTCTTGCTCGAAGTATTTTTTGAGCAACTCAAAAAAGAAAAACTCTTTTCCAAAAGTATTTTCACGGTTCGTTCAAACAAAGAATTTGGAAAATGGAAATATTCCGAAAAAGAACGAAGAGATTTTCTTTTACAAATTGCATCACACAAACCAAGGTTTCTTGATGTAGAATTTACAATCGGAAATAAATTCATTCAACAAATTCAAAATATTTCTCCACGAACAGCAATCATTCTTTCTTCCCACCGAAAACAAATTTCTTCATCTCAATTATTTTCTCTCTACGGGAAAATGAAATCACTCAATTGCGATGTTATCAAAATTGCCATTGAAACAAAAACGATTGAAGAAACTTCTCCATTATTTTCACTTCTCGAGAAAGCAAAACAAGAAAATCAAAAACTTATTGCAATCGGAATGGGAAGGAATGGAGAAATCACTCGTATTCTCGCGCCGAAATTCAATGCGTTCCTTACGTTCGCTTCACTTGATGATTCTTTACAAACGGCTAACGGACAAATTTCTTTGCAGACATTTTTAGATGTTTACAATTTCAATAAAATAAATTCGGGAACAAAAACATTTGGATTAATCGGATATCCCGTCTCACACAGCAAAGGAATTTATGTTCACAATGCGGCATTTCGTTTAACAAAAACAAATGCTGTGTACATAAATTGTGAAACAGAAAATGTAGAGCGATTTTCTAAATCGCTTTACAAACATCTTGATGGTTTCAGTGTAACTGCTCCACATAAAGAAACCGCAGTGAATCTGTGCGATGAAATTTCTGATGAAGCAAAACAGATTGGAGCAGTAAATACTATTATAAAACGTGGTGGAAAATTGTTTGGCGCAAATACAGATGGCTTTGGTTTCCGACAATCATTTCCGAATAATTTTCAATTTCAAAATAAACGAATTGCAATTTTAGGAAGCGGCGGTGCTGCAAAATCTATCATTGCAACATTGAAAAAAGAAAATGCAAGCATAACAATATTCAACCGCACAATTTCAAAAGCAAAAGTACTTGCAAAAGAATTTTCTTGTAATTATGATTCACTCCATAACTTTCCAAAAACGGATTTTGATGTTTTGATAAACACGATTCCGTTTTCTGTTACAAAATATTTTCCCGAAACATTTTCACTTTTAAATCTAAACTGGGGAAATAAAATCGTTTGTGATATAGTGTATAATCCTATTGAAACTCCGTTGCTGAAAGTTGCAAAAGAAAACGGCGCGGCAATAGTTCACGGATGGAAAATGTTTTTGTTTCAAGCGGCGAAACAATTTGAATTATTTACCGGGAAGAAAGCACCACTTGAAGTAATGAAAAAAGTATTACTTCGAACTTTGAAACAAGATTCCTCACGGCGTTCGGAATGACAAACACTGTTCTCATCAATAAATCTCTTCACCCGTTTCGACGGAAAAATATTTTGCTTCCGCCATCGAAAAGTATTGCACAACGTGCATTAATTTGTGCTTCATTAGCGAACGGAAAATCGTTTCTTGCACCAAAACCAGTCGGCGAAGATTGCGAATTGTTGATAAATGGTTTGAAACAACTTGGAGTAGAATTTCTTGAAAAAGAAAACGGAATTGAAATTAAGGGAATGAACGGAAGTTTTATTTCACCATCGAAAATAATTTCAATGGGAAATAACGGAACGGGAGTACGATTTCTACTTGCACTTTCAATGCTTGTTAATGGAAAAATTACAATTGATGGAAGCAAACGTTTACAACAACGACCGATGAAAGAAATGTTTGAAACATTTCCTCAACTTGGAATTTCATTTGAGAGCGAAAATAATTCTCTGCCAGCAACAATAGATGGAGGAAACTTTCCTGGCGGAGAAATTATTCTTGATTCTTCTCGCAGTTCGCAATTTTTGAGCGCGTTGTTGCTCGCTGCTCCATATTCGAAAAACGGATTGACAATTCATTGTTCAAAGGAAATTGTTTCTGAAAAATATATTGCAATGACGTTTGAAGTGATGAAACAATTCGGAGTTTTTGTGGAACGAATTTCCAATTCGTTCATTGTAAAACCACAAACATACAAACCACAAAATATTATCATCGAATCGGATGTATCAAGCGCATCATATTTTTTCGCTGTTGCTGCAATTACAAACGGCGAAGTTACGATTGAAAATATTTCGCGAAACTCTTTACAAGCAGATTTATCCTTTCTCGAAATCCTTGAACAAATGAATTGTAAAATTGTTTGGAAAGAAAATTCCGTTACTGTTTTTGGAAATGAATTGAGGGGAATTTCTGTTGATTGCAATCAGTGTCCGGATATTGTTCCAACGCTTGCAGTGGTTGCAGCATTTGCAAAGTGTGAAACAGAAATAAAAAACGTTGCGCATCTTCGACATAAAGAAAGTGATAGAATTTCTGTGCTTGCGCGTGAGTTGAGAAATATTGGAACGGAAGTAATTGAACGCGAAGATGGATTGAGAATAATTCCACACGAAACTCATTCAACAATTATAAATCCTAAAAATGACCATCGTATTGCAATGAGTTTTGCGGTTGCGGGACTCAGAATCCAGAATTTAGAAATCACGCAATCCAATTGTGTTGAAAAATCATTTCCGAATTTCTGGAAAGAGTTTTTACAATGAAGAAAATAAACCGTAAAAACTCAAAGTTCGGAAAGAATATCGCATTCATTGGTTTTCGGGGAACGGGAAAATCTACGATTGCAAAATTGCTCGGAAAGAAATTGAAGCGGAATTATTATTCCATTGATGCGATTGTTGAAAAAAAGTTTGGGGAAACGATTTCTTCATTGGTAAAAACAAAAGGGTGGAAATATTTCAGAGATTTGGAATGCAACGAATTGAAAGCAATGAATTTGGAACGCGAAGTGATTATTGATTGCGGCGGCGGAATTGTGTTGCGAAAAAAGAATCGAGAATTGCTAAGAAAGAATTCGTTTGTTGTTTTGTTGGAAGCGGATGTTGACACGATTGAGAAACGAATTTCGAAAGACAAGAACAGAATTCGCTTGTCGAAGAAGAAAACATTGCGAGAAGAAATTGAATCGCAATTATTGAAACGAAATAAATATTATGAAGAACTTGCGGATGTTGTTTTCAACTCATCTCAACTCACGAAAGAAGTGATAGTCTCAAAGATTATTTTTTCAATGTAACTCACATCTCATATCCGTAAAAAAGATTCCTCACTGCGTTCGGAATGACGAGTATCCGTTTTAAATCAAAAATTTCGTACACACCACCATTGCTGCAGTTTCAGTTCGGAGTCGTCTTTCTCCCAACGAAAGCAATTGAAAATTATTTTTTGTTGCCTGCTCAATTTCTTTTTCTGAAAAGCCCCCTTCGCTCCCGACTAAAACGATTTGAGGTTTGTGGCTTGTCCGAAGGACTCCTTTTGGAGAGGTTTGAGATTTGGGATTTGAGATGAAGTGTTCATAGGCGACTAATTTTTCATCGTAGTTTTCTTTCGCAGAAATTATTTCTTCAAATGTTTGCAATTCAGAAATGGTTGGAAGAAATCCACGTCCGCATTGTTTTATTGCAGTGAGTGCAAGTTTTTGCAAGCGCTCAACTTTCGCAGATTTTGCAATTGTATGTTCGGTAATCATCGGAATAATTTTTTTCACGCCAAGTTCCGTTGCCTTTTCAACAATGAAGTCGAACCTTGCAGGGTTTTTCAAAAGTCCGACGGCGAGAGTTAAATCTATTTTTGGTTCGTGATAATTTTCTTTTCGGGAAAGAATATTTCCTTCAACAAAATCTTTTCCTTTCCTTTTCAATTTCACTTCATAACAATTTCCCATTCCATCAAGAACAAAAATTGCTTCACCGATTTGTTTTCGCAATACTGTTATGCAATGATGAAATTCATCATCAATAAGTAAAATTGTTGAGGATGAAATATTTTCGGGAGAAGAATAAAAGTAATCCATAATATTTTCGATTTTCGGCTTGCGATTTACGATTAGTAAAATCGAAAATCGCAAATCGTAATTCGTAAATCAAAACGAAGTTCCTAAATCTACTATCAATTCGGATTTGCGTAATTCGTTGAGAGCAAATTCCGTTCGTAAAACAAAATCATACGGAAGAATAAAATGCAATCCTGCGCCGTATCCTTTCGCAAAAACAAATTCGTTCAATTTCAACGGCTGATATTGAACTGCGCCGATATTTCCAAACAACGCAAAGTACAATCCGAATCGTGCAAGCGAAAATTGTGTAACAGGGACAAAACTCAAATGATATATTTTCGGTTGAAGCAATGGAAACCGAAATTCCATTGACGCTCCTGCAAGGTTATCTCCTTCAAAAATTGTATTGAAATAACCGCGCAGACGTTCCGAGTAACCAAAAAAAACATGTTCATACTGTGGTAAATTATTTCCGTCGGAGAATGTTGAAAAGAGCCGCATTGCCAATGTTACAGAATAATTGGAATCGAGTTTCATCGGAATGAAACGGCGGTAATCCATTGCTCCGCGGGTAAAATTCACACCGGTTGCCGTTAATCCTACTTTTGCAATTGAGGAGCGAAACCACACACCGTATAAGGTGTAGTTTGCTAAATCGCGCGTGTCGTAACTGTAATTCGCTTTCACCGTGAAATAATTATCCTTTCCGTTCGTAGAATATGTTCTTCCCGGTTTGTACGGTGTAACGGTTACGGAATTATATTCTCCACCGATTGATACTCTTCGAAACAAATCGAATCGGCGTCCGATGTTGGAAGAAAGTGTGTAATGTTTCTCGTCGTATTCATTCCCACGTGATAGAGAAAGAATGTTTTTACTATGCACACGCTTGATAAAAATCTGCGATTCCCAAAAAATATCGGGCTGTTCTTTGAGTAACGGGTTGAAATAGTAGAGGTTGAAGGAGGGATTGTAGCCAAGCGTGAACGAGCCAACGAGTTTTTCATTTCTCCCGCGAAAGTTCGAGTGAATAATTCCTCCGCCGTAAAATATTTTATCCCAGTCTCCTTCATAAATTCCGAATAACGGAAACGGAAATATATACCAGCGCTCAACGACGCTGATTTCCAAATCCACCGAATCGTTTTCAATTGGTTGCGGGAGTAGTTCAACTTTATTAAATAATCCAAGTGAATAAATTCTGTTTTTATTATAGGCAAGAAGTCCGGCTTTGAGCGTATCGCCATTGGTAAACGTCAGTTCGCGGCGAATGACATATTCTTCAGTCTTTTCGTTTCCGCTGATGGTGATGTTGCGGATAAATGTCGGGCGAATTGTTGAGCCGGAGACGAGTAATTTTGTTTGTGAACGAGCAACAGCAAAAAAAGAAATTGATGCCGTGAGGAAGAAGAAAAAATATTTTAAAGTTCGCACCGTACTCTTTTCACTGAACATTGTGCAGATGAAGATACTGTCGGTGCGCAACGGAAATGCATCTATCCATTACAACAGGAATTCCTGCGGCGTTCGCTTTTTCTGCTGCAAGTTCATTGATGATTCCCGTTTGCATCCAAATTCCTTTTGCACCGATGGTAATTGCGTCGTCAACAATTTCGGGAATAAATTCCGGTCGGCGAAAAATATCAACGATATCAACTTGTTCGGAAATTTCTTTCAGCGATTGTACACATTGTATTCCAAATACTTCATCATGCATTGGATTGACAGGAATTATTTTATATCCGGCACGAATTAAATAACGTCCGATTCCATAACTCGAACTTTCCGGTTTGTTGGAAAGTCCAACCACAGCGATAGTTTTTGCAGTGGAAAGCATTTGTTCGATTATTGTTTCTTCGGAAGATTGTTGTTTCATTGTTTGATTTTTTGCGGCGAAAATATACGAAATCGAACATCGCAAATTCTCAACTACAAAATACTTTTTATCTCTCCTTTCTTTTTGTAATTTTTTCCCGCTTTTTATCAAAACAAACTATGAACTTCACTGTAAATCTCTTTGGCATAATGCCAATGTTTGTTCTCGCCGTCGTTGCGCTGCTCGTAATTCTTGTTGATGCGTTGTATAAAGAAAATGCGCGCGTCAGTTTTTGGATTGCACTTCTCGGAACACTTGCAACGTTTTTTGTCTCGTTCAATCAGTCGCCGCAAGAATCAGTTTTCAATGGAATGGTGCTTGTTGACACGTTCACTCGTTTCTGCGCACTCGTATTATTAACCGGAACATTTCTCACCATACTTCTTTCGCGTTCGTATTTAGAGAAAATGGAAATCCGTTTTGGTGAATACTACGCGCTCATTTTGTCCGCGGTTTTGGGAATGATGATGCTCGCTTCCGCCGGTGATTTGATTGTTGTTTTTATCGGCATTGAATTGATGTCCGTTTGCTTTTATGTTCTTGCTGGATTTATGCGCAAACGAATGACATCAAATGAATCTTCGCTCAAATATTTTTTACTCGGCGCATTTGCAACAGGATTTCTTCTTTACGGCATCGCACTTCTTTACGGCTCATCGGGAACAACAAACATTAGGATGATTATTTCCCATCTCGATTCATTGCAAACTTCCGTATTGTTTTGGCTCGGAATTGGTTTGCTGTTCATCGGTTTTGCATTTAAAGTTGCGGCAGTTCCATTTCATATGTGGGCGCCGGATGTGTATGAAGGCGCGCCAACTTCGGTTACTGCATTTATGGCAACAACAGGAAAGACTGCGGCGTTCTCAGGATTTCTTCTTGCGTTTGCAAACATCGTCGGACATACGTCGCAAAATTTCTCGCACGAAAAACTTTCTCTTGCGTTTGCAATTATTTCCTCTGCTTCAATGATTCTTGGAAATGTTGTTGCAATTTCTCAAACGAACATCAAGCGAATGTTGGCGTACAGCAGTATTGCCCACGCTGGTTATATGCTTGCGGGACTTGCATCGGGAACAGTGTATGGCGTGCAGGGAATTTTATTTTATCTCGCCGCCTATACATTAATGAATCTTGGCGCGTTCGGTGTTATTTCTCTCGTTGAACAAATCGAGGAAAAAAATCTTTCGCTGAATGACTACGCAGGACTTTCGCAAAAACAACCAGCGCTCTCCGCGATGATGGCAATTTTTATGTTTTCACTTTCCGGTATTCCTCCGTTCGCAGGTTTCTTCGGAAAATATTATGTGTTTGCCGCAGCAGTGAGCGGTGGATTTACGTGGCTTGCAATTGTCGGCGTTACGACGAGTATGGTTGCGGCTTATTATTATTTGCGCATTGTCGTGCTAATGTATTTCAAAAGCAGTGAAACGGAAATGACTGTTTCATCTTCACCTATTTCCTTCGCGGCAATTTCGCTTGCAGCAATCGGTGTAGTTATTTTCGGAATGTTTCCTTCGTTGCTGACCAGTATAATATCTAACAGTTGGTAAACCATATTTATTTGTAATTGGTAATTGGTAATTTGCAATTCGTTTTACAGAATCTAATTTATTTACAAATGACTAATTACAAATTACTAATTGCTAATTACCCGAACATTCCTTCTTAAATTAAAATGGAAAATCTTCTTTCTTCGAATGAAATGCGTTCTTGTGATAAGCGTGCAGTAGAAGAATATTCCATCCCTTCACTTCTCTTAATGGAAAACGCCGGTCGAAGTGTTGTTGATGCAATTGAAAAACATTTCGGAAACGTTTCAGGAAAATCATTCCTCATTTTTTGCGGGAAAGGAAACAACGGCGGTGATGGATTTGTCGTAGCGCGGCATTTATTCAATCGCGGTGCAAATGTTCACGTACTTCTTGTTGGGAAAAAATCGGAAGTAAAAGGAGATGCGAAAACAAATCTTGAAATTGTTCTTCAACTTCAAAAGAAAACAAAAAACACTTCTCAGTTTTCATTTTCAGAAATCAAAACATCATTTCTCAAAGATTGTCCACGTTGCGATATAATTATTGATGCACTATTCGGAACAAGATTCTCAGGTGAAGTCAGAAAACCATTTGCAGAAATTGTCGGGTGGATGAATGCAAGCAACAAACCAATTGTTGCCATTGATATTCC
The DNA here is from genome assembly GCA_018335975.1 of Ignavibacteriales bacterium. Lineage (GTDB taxonomy): Bacteria > Bacteroidota > Ignavibacteria > UBA10030 > F1-140-MAGs086 > JAGXRH01. The sequence goes on along the minus strand of JAGXRH010000134.1, from coordinate 5,613 downwards.
TTCGGGCATAAATTCTGATAACGGAATGAAAACAAATGTAGCAGTGAAAGCAAATCTCACTGTAACAATGGCGGCAAGAAAAATCGGTTTGATTGTGAATGATGGAAAAGAATGTTTGGGAATAATTGAAGTCGCAGATATTTCTATTCCTAAAAAATTACTTGAAGAAAAACGAAACACTTTTCTCGTAGAAAAAAATGATGTTTCAACATTTCTTCCAAAAAGAGCATTGAACGTAAATAAATATTCCGTAGGAAAAGTATTTGTGCTTGCCGGCTCAAGACAATTCCCAGGTGCAGGAGTAATGACAGCAACAAGTGCAATGAAATCCGGTGTGGGTGCAGTGATTCTTGGAACGATAAAATCGCTATATCCGTTGCTCGTAAAAAAACTAACTGAGGTAATGCTTGAACCACTCGATGAAACAAGTGAAGGAACTATTTCTCTTTCTTCAAAAGAAAAAATCCTCGAACGAATTGCGTGGTGCGACACGCTTGCAATTGGTCCGGGAATTTCACAAAACGAAGAAACGCAACGACTTGTCAGAGAAATAATCTCATCGTGTGAAAAACTGATGGTGATTGATGCAGATGCACTTCGAGGGTTGGAGGTTGGAGGTTGGAGGTTGGGGGAAAATAAAATTTCTCCAACAAACCCCAAACCCCAAACCCCAAACCATTTCATTCTCACTCCGCACACCGGCGAACTTTCTCGAATGATCGGAATTTCATCTGAGGAAATAGAAACTAATCGTGTAGAAATTGCGCGAAGTGCGGCGAAGAAATTTAATTCAGTTTTAGTTTTAAAAGGAAATCCAACAGTAATTGCAACTCCCGGTGGAAATGTTTTTCTTAACTCGACGGGAAATCCGGGAATGGCAACAGCAGGAAGCGGCGATGTGTTAACGGGAACAATTGCAGGAATACTCGCACAAATGAAATCGGAAAATATTCAGGTAGAAGAAAAGTTACAACGAGCATCAATTGCAGGAGTGTACATTCACGGACTTGCAGGAGACGTTGCAAAAGAAAAATTCGGTGAACGTTCACTTATGGCAATGGATATTTCGGATTCACTTTCTTTTGCTTTGCAATCTCTCACAACGGGCGAACGAACAAACCAACAAACGAACTAACGAATGAACCAGGAATCTCCTTCTTTTATTCGTTATCAACTCCCTGCAATAATTTGGGCATTGCTCATTTTTTCGCTTTCCTCCATTTCAGGAATAAAACTTCCCTTCAAACTTTTTAGTTTTGATAAACTCCTGCACTTCGGCGTTTTTTTTATCCTCGGAATATTATGGGCGCGGGCATTTCTTTTTCAAGAGTGGAACGAAACGGTCAAGAGAAATGCATTGCTATTCTCTGTACTCTTTGTAATGGCATACGGCGCGTCAGATGAAATACATCAAATGTTTGTTCCCGGGCGTTCGCCGGAAGTGTACGATTTTCTTGCTGATACTCTTGGTGGAATATTAGCCGCGATTCTGATAAAAATTCTCCCTAAAAAATTCTTACTCTAAAAAAATTATGGAACAACTAACAGAACAACCAATAAAAGAAATCACTAAAGACGATGTGTACAACGCTCTGCGCGATGTGTACGACCCGGAAATACCGGTGAACATTGTGGATTTGGGATTAGTGTACGACGTAACAATTTTTGATGATTGGGTTGGCGTGAAAATGACACTCACCACTCCCGGATGCGGAATGGGAGACTATATTGCCCATCAAGCGCGGGAACGAGTTAAAAAAATTCCCGGCGTTGCAGATGGCGATGTGCGAATTATTTGGGAACCGCCGTGGAATGCTTCGATGATGAGCGAGGATGCGAAGAAGAAAATGGGCGTTCATTGAGAACTATCTACAGGGCATCTCTAAAAATCTCTACGAGTCATAAACAAAAATGAATTTAAACGTAAAGGTCGCAAAGTATTGAATCTATTGCTCTTTGTGTTCTTTGCGAAAATACTTTGTGCTCTCTGTGTTTAAATAATATGGTATTTATTCCAAGGAATCCCTTCGGTAGAGATGCCCTACATATAATAGCTGACTCTCACGGTATTGTCTCGATGAGTTAGTAAATACTGAAAGTGGAAATATAATTTTTGTGTACCTATTCCGGTCTATGCTTCACTGTTTCAGAAAAATACGCTCGGGGGATAAAAAATGTTTTTTCACGGCGTGCGCGTAAAGGGAGTGGCAGTTCGGAAAAAGTTATCATCGAGGATTCTTCAACGCTGTCCTGCCCAATAATCTGAAAGGCGAGTGGTATCGTAAGTTGCGAATCGGGAAATGAAAAGAACGAAATGCTTAGTCCTTTTTTTGAAGTTGTATGATGATACGGCGTTTCAACGTTCAAAAACTCTTTTCCTCCCGCATCGAACCCGATTTCCACTACATACGGCTTTTTCAATGAGGATATGTGTAAAGAGAGAAGGAAATTCGTCGTGTCACCGATTTTATTAATTACTTTTGTCCGTTCAATCGTAACCCAAGGCGTTGCTAATGAGTCGCGGATAGGAAGATGTGCGACCAGATTTCGTTTTTCAAGAATTGTATCTTTTCCTTGAAATGTAATGCGAGTATTCGAAAGGTAATCGCCGCTTTTTACAAGAACCGATTGTGTATTATCCGCGAGGTCGAAATGTTGTTCAATTTTTACGCGGCGCGCTAATTTGTCCGTATAACTCAGATTCATTGCCGCAACCGTTAGCGAGGTGAGGAGAATAATCATCAGCGCAATGCCGATTGGTTTTGTCCGGTATTTTTCCACGAGAAATTGTATTGCGTGATGTGAACGGTACAATATTGCCAGAGAAGAAACCACCGGAAAAACTACCGCAGTCAATATCCCGATTGCAAAAATATTGTACGAGGCAATCGTCGGAAATTCATTGATGGTCTCGCCGCTGAATGCGAAATTGCGCGCGACGAATTCGAACCATTCAGAATAGATAATTCTGCCGGAAAACCAAAATCCTATTCCGATAAGTACTAATTTTATTGCGCCGTTTTTTATAAAGACAGAGAGAGAAAGCATACATAAAAAAACGGCGGGATACATCGAGAGTTTTACATTTCCTCGAACAGCAAGAAGTATAAACAGGAACAGAAAAATTGCGCACGCCCGATAGTAGGGAAGAGGTGAAACAGAAAAAGAGATTTTCGGTGTGATTTGAAGCGCTGCCCAGACGGTGAGTAAAAACGTTATCATCATCAAAATGATGTACGGCAACGGTTGAGCAAACCACGGGTAACGGGTTCCGGTAATAAGCACGAGAACATCTGGCAAAAACCAGGAAACAATTGCAAGTAGAAGAGCAAGAGCGAGCAGTTTTAGCGTGGGAACGCGATATTTTTTTTTCGGTTGGAACGAATCCGAAGATGTTTCAGAACGCGACTTTCCCCAAAGATAAAAATATGCGGCAATGGATAATAAAAATGTGAAAACTAAAAATCCCCACAACACGGGAAGCGGGAGAAAGTAGAGCCGTGTGCCGAGTTTGTAGAGCCAATAGTTCGTCGGTTTCGCGTTCGGGGCTCCGTTATCGAATCGTTCAACAATTTTTTGCATAACCATACCCGAACGTTCAAGTCCGCGCTGGTCGAAGTTCTTCCAGTTGTCAAGCGGGGTGTGAATGGGATTGGAAACATCGCTCGTTAAATCAATTGCGGGAATTCCTTTTTGTAAGAATGGTTCGTGGTCTGAACCTGCGCCGCTGCGGAAAGTGTAATTGATTGCAAAGAAATGCGTTGGATACCGCAGCCCGGAATATCCTAACGAGTAAAACTCCTCGGACACTGCGCGTATTAACCATTCCGGTGCGCTTTTGCCGTACGTATCTCCGTCAATATCTATCACTCCTAATCCGTTTGCCATATCTATTTGCAGCATCATTGCAACGTCGTTGATGTTTTCGAAATTATCCACAAAGTACTGCGAACCTTGTAATCCTTGTTCTTCGCCGCCGAATAAACAAAAGACCAGCGTTGAAGTCATCTCGCGTTGGGCAAAGACGCGGGCAAGTTCAATAACACACGCGCTGCCCGAGCCATCATCGTCTGTTCCGCGGACTTCGGGATTTACCGTATCAATATGTCCGCCAATAACGATGATTCTTTTTGATGTTCCCCGAATTATTCCAATAGCAATACCGCTGTTCGTATTGTAGATACTTGTCCGGTTCATCGGCATTACGTAGGCAGTATCGCATCCATAGTCAAGAAATTTTTCGACGCCGTATTTCAGAGCATCCTGTTCCGCAGGTGAACCCATTGGTCGGGGACCGATAACTTCGGAAATGTGGTAGAGAATTTTTATCGCGTTTCGTTGAGAAAAATTTTCCTGCGATGAAGTTACCGGCGGCAAGAATAAAATGGTTGAAACGTAAACGAGGATGACGGAGAAGAACAAGGAAGACGATTTCATTTTTAAAAAATTCATTTGGTTATGTGAGGTGTTGTTCAAAAAAGGAAAGCAGTTTTTCGTCGTATTGTTTCCCCGCAATTTCGCGAACGTTGACGTGGTTTCCCTGTTCAATGACAAACATATCTTTCGGAGCGGTTGCCGCATCGAACAACATTTGCGAATAGCGCGGATGAATTTTCTCATCCTGCATCCCAACGATAAACAGAAGCGGAACTCGAATATAGCGGACGGCATCAAGCGGGGAGACTACTTTAGCATCGAATGAAGCGAGATATTCGGAGCGGGCAATAATCAGGTTTCGTAAATAATGAAACGGCAATTTGATGATGCGCCGTTGATAATCGTCGAAGATAGTGTGCAATGTTGCAAAGGAATTTTCCGCAACCACGCAGGCAATCCGTTCATCAATTGCCGCAGTCTGTAATGCAATCGCCGCTCCCATCGAAAGACCGTACACTCCGATTTTCCCCGATGAGAAATCAGGAAGCGCAGTAATGGCATTGATGATGGATTTCACATCTTCTTTTTCGTAGAAACCGTAGGTGCAATACGTTCCCTCGCTTTCACCGTGCGCGCGGAAATCCACCATCACGGTATTATATCCGTTTTCAAAAAATAATTTTGCGAGCGGAAGTCCGAGCGCTTTGTTGTCTTCGATGCCGTGAAAATAGAGAATAGTTCCTTTCGGTTGTGCGGAAGTCCGAATGAGCCATCCGCGTAAACTAAGTCCATCGTGCGTTGTGAGTGCGATATCTTCAGATGGCAATCCTACATCGGAAGGAAAGGCGGGAATTCCTTTCTTCCGGTATAATGCGCTTGTCGTTCGTTTCGGTCGAAGAAGAATTTTTGGACCAATAAAAAGCATTACGAGGGAAAAAAGTATTAACCCTGCAACAATAATGAATATGATAATAAAAAATGTCATTGATGGTTTGTCTTTGCTAATCTGTGAATCAGTGGCGTTTGTATTCTAATAATGCCACAGATTCACAGATGAAAAATTTTGAACTATGCTAAATGAGCAATACCAAATTTCCTCTCTGTTTGTAATTTTTTTTGAACAATATAGCGAAGGGGGTTTGGGAAAACAAAAATTATTTGAAGAACGAGTTCGTATATTTTGCCCGTCAATTTACGAAAGGTATTCTTTATGACATTGCAAATTTTTTCGACGGC
>JAGXRH010000133.1 GCA_018335975.1 Ignavibacteriales bacterium | reverse complement strand
GGAAAATTGCGGGGCGCCATTTTCTCCAGTTGCATAATCGCTGAAGGAAGTCAACCCAATTGCTTCGATGCTGGTGGAAGTGCGCACGCCTGTTGACGTCGTACTCCATAATGAAAATGGCGGATCATATTTTTCGATATTAAAACTTCCGGGGTCTGCTCCACCATCTACGTCGGAGGATACAAAATTCAGAATCGTACTATAGGTTGAAAAAACAATTCCGCTGTTCGATAATGTCCAATATCTATTTGCGCTTTTCGTACTGATTATACCGGAAAGCCCAAGCGATGGATGTTCAGAATTCACGACGCTCGCCGTCAAAGTTCCCGGGTTGGTTACCGATTGAAATGTAACACTCGAAGGGGTGTAATTCGTACTATCGCCAATCTCGAAGGAATGACTAACCGAATCAGCCGAAAATGATTTTTTAAATTTTCCAACTACGTAACCGTTCGTTCGCGACACACTTCCGTTTAAATTCAGAGTCAGTGTATTTAATCCCATATAAATTTTCCCTGAAACGAGGGAAAGAGTTCCGTTCACTGAAAGGTCGCCGACAACTGCGAGACCATTACTATTGTTTACCGTCAAATTATTGAGCGACGTTATTCCTCCTAATAAACTCACATTCGTTGCGCTTCCGCCGAAAACAAGACTTGATGATGCCGTAGCCAGCAGATTTGTAGAGAGCACAGAAACTGTTCTACCATTCAAAGTGAGTGTGCGAGTACCCACCGTTAATTGTCCAAGATTTAAATTCAACGTATCCTGGATTGTCAAATCACCGTTGAGCGAAACTCCGTTCACATTATCCACGATAAATGTTTTCAAACTTGAAACACTTGAGGGGAGTGTGAAACTATACGCTGTTCCTGTATATGATAATCTTGAGGATGATGTTGTAGAAAGATTGGTAGGAGTACCTGAGAGGATTACGTCACTCAAAACGAGTGTGTTAGAGCCAATAGAAAACGTTCCACTCGTGAGTGTCAATGTGTCATAAAGCGTAATATTTGATGATAACGATACGCCATTTGAACTTTTATTGATAGTAAGTTTTCCAAGATTTACAACACTGCTTGGAATCGTTACTCCTGAAGAACTTCCGCCAAATGAAAGATTAGAAGATGATGTTGTAGAAAGGTTATTCGGCGTTGTAGAAATCGGAGGACCATTCAAAGTCAATAAATTTCCTCCGACAGAAAAAGTACCACTCCATAATATCAGTGTATCACCAACCGTAACGTTTGATAACATTGATACTCCAGACGGATTATCAATTTTTAGTCTGTTAAAAGTTGTAGCACCTGTAATTGTTTGTGATGAAGAGCTATAAAAAGTTACGAGTCCTGTCGAAGGAGTAAAGGTGCCACTATTTGACCAATTTCCTTCGAGTGAAATATTATTACCATTTGCATTTATGGTCGTTCCGCTTTGGATGTTAAGATTCCCGAAAAGAGTAAGTCCACTGAGAAGTTTTAACGTTGGTTTGGTTGTCTGTCCATTAGTAAATACGGTTAAATTGTGGAGGGAAACAGAACTACTTACACGGAAGATTTGAGCATTGGTCGTTGATGTATTTCCGAATTGAATTGTGCCACCGGTAACACTTGAAGTCCCTGCAACATTATAATAATCGTAAGCATTGCTTGTGGAGTCTTCAATTACGATAGATCCGTCTGACATAGTAAATGATGAACCGGATGCCCCTATATCAAATCCAGCTCGCGTAGCATCTACAGAACCGCTAGTAACAACAGTTACGGTACCCCCGCTTTGCGTATAAGTTGTCGTGCTATTTGTTCCTGTTACACGAGCCAATCTACCGGCGATATTCAGGATTCCACCTTCAATCGTAATTATTGAACCACTATTATATAGTAAAGAATTGCCTGAAGCAGTTCCAATATTATATGTTCCCGCAGATACCCGAAATACCCCGCTTACCGTGGTTGTAAAGTTTTGCGCCGTAACATTTACATTTGAATTATTTAACCAAATACCTTGTGTCGATGAAATAGTGGTTGCGCCGGAGGGAAAAATTTGTTGGGATAAGGAATATGAACCGGAGAATTTTATTGTACCATTTGATAAAGTTAGAAAACCTGTCGCAGCAGAAAAATTAGAAGACGAGATTTCAAGGATGTTACTGCTGGAAGTTCCCATATTCACAGTAATCAAATTAAAATCAGTTTGTCCACCTGTGCCACTAACTGTTTGATTACCAACATTATTGAATGTTACATCGCATTTTGTCGCACCAACAATGAAATCGAGTGTACCATTATTCGTTAAATTTCCTCCGATAGTCAATATATGTGAACGATTTCCGCTATTCGATACTGTAAACGTTGCATTTGAGTTAATAGTTATATTCTTTTTTACGATGGGAGCAAAAGTATTTGCGGTATCTCGAGTTTTTAAAGTTCCACTGGAGCCTTCCCCGACAACCAATTCCGTAATTGTGGGATTTGTGTTAATCTCCACTGTATGACCATTTCTTATTAAGACAGTATCTGTTTCCTGGTTTCCCGGTACTGTTGTGGTAGTACCATAAGAGCCACCGTTAACCGATTTTTCCCAAGTTGTTGTCGCCGTCCAAACACCATTTTGAAAACTCCGGTACTGGTCAGCAAATAATTTTGGCGATAAGAATAGTGTAAAAATAAAAAAGAATATGAAACGATAGTAATTAGTTTTCATAAAGGAAACCCCTGATATTAAAGATGATTGAAATCCGATAAAAATAAAATGAATAAATGAATATCTCGTGTGTGTAGATATTTTCGGCAAAAATTTACGCTTTTTTGAGGAAGAAGGCAATTATTTTTTCAGAAAAAGAAAAAAAATATCCCCTGCTTGCCAAAATGCACAATAATAGAATAACCGTGTGTGAATAATTCTTTGAGAGGGTACCCCCAACGAGATTCGAACTCGTGTTACAAGCTTGAAAAGCTCGTGTCCTAGGCCTCTAGACGATGGGGGCAAATCATTTTACATTGGATATTTTATATTTTACATTGGAACTTGATTAGTATTTGTTCACTACTACGTTCATCAATTGAAAATACAAAACGTACAATGGAAAATATAAAATGGAATTCCGTGATCCCGGCGCGAATCGAACGCGCAACCCTCAGCTTAGAAGGCTGATGCTCTATCCAATTGAGCTACGGGATCAATTAATTACACGCAGGGAAAACCCGAAAATTTGCCCGCAAATATACAAAGATTTTCATAGCCAAAAAGCGCCACGAGAAAAAAATCGAATTATGTTTTCAGAAATGAACGTTGGTCGGCGTGGTGCGTTATGGAAAAAATGTTCTGGTTTTTAGTTCTTGGTTTTAGTTCCCAAGTTGCCGGTGATGTTTCATAGTTAATCAGAATCAGAATGGCATAAATTTGTATCTCCGTACCCTGCATTGAACAACGACAAAAAACACGGAAACAATGAACAAAAAAACTATAACTAAAAACCTTTAACCGATAACTCAATTCTCCATGTTATCGAACAGTACGAATAGAATTTTTAATATCCTCCACCGCATTTTCCTCATCTTTTTTTCGTATTTTTTCGCCGCAAAAATCTCTGAGATAACCTATTCCTACTCCTAAAAAAACAATCTACCTCGCCATCATTTGGCATCAGCATCAACCGTTGTACGTTGATTCAGAACGCAAGCAACTTTCCGCTCCGTGGGTTCGTACACACGGAACAAAAGATTACTACGATATGTGCGCGATGTTAAAAGAATTTCCTTCCATTCACTGCACGTTCAACCTCACTTCAACTTTGCTGCAACAATTAGAAGAATTTTACGTTGAGCCGCTTTCGAAAATCGTTAATCGTGATTCGTTAATAGTGAAGAGTAAATCGAAAAAGGAAAAAGGAAAAAACACCTCGCTCCCATCTCCAATCTCCACGCACACCGATTCCTGGTTCGATTTGTTGGTAAAGCCAACGGAAAAATTTGGCGAGGAAGAAAAAAACATACTTTATCGAAACGTGTGGAGTTGCATAACCATCAGTGAGCCCCAATTATTTTTCTTCCCGGAATATGAATCGCTTGTGCGATTAATTAAAACATCGCTTAAACACGGAGAAGAAAATTTTACGACGCAACAATTACGCGAATTAAAATTCTGGTTTTTCCTTGCAAACTTCGATGCGGACTTTTTGCTCAAAGAAACCCGTTTGAATAATGAAACGACGGTCAATCTTTCAGATATTATTGAAAGAAAAACCGATGGAAAATTTTATTTGCGAAAAAAAGTTACCGAAGATGATTGCAAACGATTGATTTTGGAAACCTATAAAGTTCTTTCTGCAATTATTCCGTTGCATAAAGCAATGCAACGCGATGTAAAAAATAATGTCGGGCAAATCGAACTTACGACTACACCGTACACGCATCCGATTCTTCCGTTGATTTATGATTCGGATGTTGCAAAAATTTGTCAACCAAACGATACACTTCCGCCGCGATTTTCCTTTCCGGAAGATGCAAAACTCCAACTACAACTTGCCGTCGAAAAATTTAAAGAATTATTCGGCGCTTACCCAAAAGGAATGTGGCCCAGCGAGGGAAGCGTTTCGCAGGAAATTCTCCCGTTGTTTTCCGAACATAATATTCAGTGGATTGCCACGGATGAACAAATTCTTCATCGTTCAAAACCCGAACATCAGATTGCAAATAATCCATATAGTTTGAATGTTGGAGAAAACGAACTTGCGATATTTTTCCGCAACACGCGGCTTTCGGATAAAATCGGTTTCGATTATCAATCAATGCTTCCCGACGATGCCGCGAATGATTTTGTTCAATCAATTCTTTCATTCGCAAAAGAAGATGAACAACTCATCACGGTCATCGTTGACGGAGAAAATGCATGGGAATGGTATCGTACGAATTTAGACGGAAAAGAATTTTTACGTTCTCTGTATAAAAAACTTTCCGAAGCGCAAGAGAAAAATGAAATCGTAACTGTTACGCCGCATGAATATTTGAATGGAAATGCTTCGCGCGGCATTGCACCTCATCCGATTTCGTCATTGAAAAAAATTGATTGGCTTTTCCCCGGCTCGTGGATTAACGCAAACTTCGATACATGGATTGGCGAAGCGGAAGAAAATAAGGCGTGGGAATATCTTTTGAAAGCGAGAAACGATTTGAAAAATTGCGGGATAGTTCCGTCGGGGCAATCATCAATCAGCAATCCGCAGTCAGAAGTGTGGAACGAAATGCTTGCGGCGGAAGGAAGCGATTGGTTTTGGTGGTACGGCGAAGACCAAAACTCTCCTGCAGGGGATGAACCGTTTGACGAAGCGTATCGAAAACATTTAACCAATATTTATCTTGCCGCAAATACAGCAGGAGCAAATTTAGAAATTCCAAATTTTCCATCCATACTATCAACATCAAAAAAGAGTGAACGAAAACGACAACACGGAGGCGCAATGGCACAAAGTTCAGAAAATATTATGCAAGCAGAACCAAAAGTAAAAGTTACCTTTCGGTGCAATACAAACGGGAATCAATTTCAACAAGTGAACATCGTCGGAAATCGCGATGTATTGGGAAATTGGACGCCGAATGTCATTGCAATGCAGAAAGAAAATGATACTGCGTGGAAATTCGTAGCAGAATTTTTCCCGGGTGAAGAAATTCAGTATAAGTATTCAAGCGGCGGAAGTATTGGCGATTGGTCGAGCGAAGAATTTGCTCTCTCCCACCGCACAATGTTTGTCCCGCTGTTTGATGTGCAGGAAATCACGATTGAAAATTCATTTGGCATTGTGTAGTTATGAAATCGCTCACTGAATACTTAACGTTCAACACTCGCCAACGAAAAGAACTCGTCAACATCACGAGAAATCTTGATGAGATTATTATTGCTTCAAAAATTCAGGAAGGATTGTGCCTTGTTTCCGCGATGCACATCACCGCGGCAATTTGGGTAAACGACGAAGAAGAAGGTTTGAAAGTGGATATGATGGAGTGGCTCGAACTTCTTGCGCCGGTAAAAAAAGATTATCGTCATCATCGCACGGGAGAAGATAATGCCGATGCACATTTGAAGCGTACGCTTCTTCATCATCAGGTTATCCTTCCGATTACGAAAGGGAAACTCGATTTAGGTCCGTGGGAACAAGTTTTTTACGCTGAGTTTGACGGACAGCGAAAAAAACGCGTGATTGTAAAAATATTGGGAGAATAAATTATGAGAACGACAATAATATTTTTTTCCATTCTTGTTTTCCATCTTCAGACATCCAGCCAGCAACCATTTCGGATTGATGTTGATTATTCCACATTCCGGTATTCCGAACAACAATCGTATTTGGAAATTTACGTTGCAATCCCCAGTGTGGCTATTACATACAATAACGAAAATGGTGTTTTGACTGCATCTGCGCACATCACTTTAACGTTATTAGAAAATGATTCTCCTGGACAAACCAAAGAATGGATTTTAAAACACACAAAAAAAGATTCTATCGAACAAAATGACGCGCAGTACCTTATTGATGTCGTCGGGCTTGCCGCAAGTGAAGGAAATTATTCTCTTCGCATCGTCGCCTTCGACGTATTTGATTCCACACGAACTGCTTCCCTCACACTTCCGGTTTTTGTTCCCTCTTTTTCCACCACAACACCGGAAATGAGTTCCATAGCATTCTGTTCCAATATTATCAAAGCGGAATCGGAAGAGGAAAAACTCTCGCCGTTTTATAAAAACTCCTATCTTGCATTTCCGAATCCCAATCGCATCTTCGGGCAAAGTTTACCGACTCTTTTTTACTATGTCGAGTGTTATAATCTTTTGACTTCTTTGCCGGAAGAATATTCATTGACGATTTCGATTGAAAATGCCTTGCAGAATGAACTTCTCCACCATGAAAAAAAGAAACGTCGTTCCGTCAATAATACGGTAGAAGTTGGTGTTTTGCCAATCAATACATTACTCAGCGGAACGTACTCGCTCCATCTCTCTTTGAGTACTAATTCAGGGGTTGCCGCTACTTCGTCAAAGAAATTTTTTGTCTTTAATCCCTTGCTCGGCGTTGATACGACATTGCGCGGGTTTGATACGCTTGCACTCGCAAATGAGTTTTCATCCCTGACAAATGAAGAAATTGGCGAACACATCGGGATGATTTCCTATATTGCTGCCGAAACGGAAAAAAACCAAGTCGCACTTCTCACAACAAACGAAGCAAAACAAAATTTCCTGATTGATTTTTGGAAAAGGCGCACATTTGATTCGTTAGGCACAACCATTTCGCTGAAGAACGAATACTACCGCAGAATCGCTCATGCAAACGACCAGTTTACAGGAGCAAAGAACACGCAATTTCCAACAGCAGGATGGAAAACGGATATGGGACGTATTTACATCGTGTATGGTAAGCCCGATGAAATAAAACGCCGCCCCAGCTCGCCCGATTTCGGTCCTTATGAAATTTGGGATTATCATCAACTGCAAGGCGGAGTGTCGTTCTATTTTGTGGATGAATTTAATAACAATCAATCCCGGCTTGTCCACTCGTCTGCAACAGGGGAAATTAAAGACCCTCGTTGGAGCCAGCGAATTCAAACAATGGAAACGACGAGATAGTATTTTTGATTTCTGATTTTAGATTTACAATTAGTAACATTAATAATTCCCGAAATTACTCGATTACTTTTTAACTTTTACTTTTTCACTTTTAACTTTTAATTGAATGGCAACTATTTCTGAAAAAATTATCCCCGTTGATATCGAAAGCGAAATGAAGTCGTCGTACATTGATTATGCAATGAGCACCATTGTCGCTCGCGCATTACCCGATGTTCGTGATGGATTGAAACCAGTGCATCGCCGCATTTTATTTGCGATGAACGAACTTGGGCTTGCAGCAAATCGCCCGTATAAAAAATCCGCTCGCGTAGTCGGAGAGGTGTTGGGTAAATACCATCCACACGGCGATACGGCAGTGTATGATTCGATGGTACGAATGGCGCAGGAATTTTCGTTGCGTTATCCGCTCGTTGATGGACAAGGAAATTTCGGAAGTGTTGACGGCGATTCACCCGCGGCAATGCGTTACACAGAGGTTCGTCTCACAAAAATTGCGGAAGAGATGCTTCGCGATATAGATAAGAACACAGTTGATTTCGGTTCCAACTTCGACGATACGTTGCAAGAACCGAAAGTGCTTCCTTCGATGTTGCCGAATTTACTGCTCAACGGTTCATCGGGAATTGCTGTGGGTATGGCGACAAACATTCCTCCGCATAATTTAAAAGAAGTTGTAGATGGTTGCATTGCATTGATTGATAATCCCGAACTCACTGATGAAAAACTGTTGAAGTTGGTGAAAGCGCCCGATTTTCCAACGGGCGGAATTATTTACGGCTATCAGGGAGTGAAAGATGGATTCTTGACGGGACGCGGAAAAATAACTGTACGCGCAAAAGCAAATATTGAAACAGATAAAAATGAACGGCAAAAAATTGTTGTAACGGAACTTCCGTATCAAGTCAACAAACTGACGTTGATTGAAAATATCGCCGCGCTCGTCAACGATAAAAAACTGGAAGGTATTTCCAATGTGAACGATGAATCGGATAGAGATGGAATGCGGCTCG
>JAGXRH010000132.1 GCA_018335975.1 Ignavibacteriales bacterium | reverse complement strand
GACCTGAACCAACAATCGCAATGCTTTCGTCGTGATGTTCGGTAATTTTCGGCGGCTCGAAAAGTTTGTACCGCATTTCGTAATCGGCAGCAAAACGCTCTAATTTTCCGATGGCAACGGGAAGATGTTTCTTTCCGAGTGTGCAGACTTCTTCGCATTGCGATTCCTGCGGACAAACTCTTCCGCAAATTGCCGGTAAGTAATTCATTTCCCGAATTTTGTTCACCGCACCAAGAACAGCTTTTTTCATCATCAACTGAATGAAACTGCGAATGTCAATTCCGACAGGACAACCTTCGATACAAATGGGATTTTTACATTCGAGACAGCGCGTTGCTTCAATCATTGCGCGCTCTTCATCAAGCCCGAACGATACTTCGAGAAAGTTGCGATTGCGTTCATTGGGCAATTGCTCAATTGAATGTTGTCGCGGAATTTTCATCCGCTCGGATGGTTTCAATGTGTTTACTTCGCTCATACAAATTCCTTTCGTCCCGCCACGGCGGACAAGTCTGCATCAATTGTTTCGTGATTAAATTGCGTGTTGGAAATTTGTTCGAGGTCGGTGTACGTTCTGTTGCGCATAATCAGTTCGTCGAAATCAACTGCATGTCCGTCAAATTCCGGTCCGTCAACGCATGCAAATTTCATTTCTCCATCAATCGTTACGCGACAACCCCCGCACATTCCCGTTCCATCAACCATAATTGCATTTAAACTCACGTACGTTTTTACACCGTATTTTTTTGTTAAGTTGGAAACTGCTTTCATCATCGGCAATGGACCGATTGCATAGACAGCAGAAATTCCATGCGGCGCATCGAGTAAATCTTTCAACGCATCGGTAACAAATCCTTTGCGTTTGTACGAACCGTCATCTGTCGTAACAAAAAGTTCGTTGGAAATTTCCGCCATTTCATTTTCCAAAATAATTAAATCTTTTGAGCGCGCGCCGACGATAGAATACACCGTGTTGCCAACGCTTTTCAACGCTTTGGCAATCGGGTAGAGTTCAGCAGTTCCAACGCCGCCGCCAACACACGCAACTGCTCCGTGAAGATGAATCGGTGTGGCGTTTCCCAGCGGACCAACAACATCGAGAATAAAATCTCCGACGTTTTTTGTCGCGAGAAGTTTTGTTGTCTTGCCGATAGATTGAACAATAAGCGTAATCGTTCCTTCTTCGGGATTGCTTTCGACAATCGTGAGCGGAATGCGTTCGCCGTTATCTTCCACACGGATGATGACGAAGTTTCCCGCTTTCCGTTTTTTTGCAATGAACGGCGCGATGATTACGTATTTTGTAATTGTCGGCGAGAGTTTTTCTTTGTGAGTAATTAAAAACATAATTCCTTTCTCTTAAATAACATCGCCATCGTCTTTGATGCAATCCATCGGACAAACGGAAATGGCTTTGCGAATATCATCCACCTCGCGTTCATCCACAGGTTGTTCATAAATATAGTAGTATGACGAATCGTTGCTGTACATAAAATTTTGCAATGCGTACGCGAAACAGAGTCCGCAGCCGTTGCACAAGTTTGTTGTGTAAAACTTGCCGGGAGCATTGTCTTCGAGTTTTATTCCAAGTTCTGCTATCATAGTTTTATCTTTCTGTTTTTAGTAAAAAAAATTTTGAAAATCCGTAGTTCATAGTGCTTTTACTTAACTATATCTCCAGTCCACCGCAAAATTCCGCCTTGCATATTGAATGCTTTAAATCCATTGCGTGTAAGAATTGATGTCGCAGTTCTGCTTCGGTTTCCTGAACGACAGTAAACGATAAATTCTTTGTCTTTGAATTTGTTGAGTTCTGTGATTCGCTCATTCAATTCCTGCACGGGAATTAAAAGTGCATTCGGTAAATGTCCTGTGGTGTATTCAATGTTTGTTCGAACATCGAGTATGACAATGTTTGTATCCGATGCAATTTTTTGCTGCACTTCTTCCGCTGAAAGTGCGTTGGTATCTTTTCCGGAACTCAGGAAATAAATTGCGAGCGCAATACCCCCAAGTACGATTGCAAACCAAAATGTAGAATTCATTTTTTTGTCCTTAGAAATTCGTTTTGTATTGATTCAACGCTTTCATATAATTTGCGCGTTCAAATGCTGCCGGGTCGGCAATAGATTTCTGGCTCATACTTCCTTTCATTTGTTCAACAGAAACATATTCGTTGTCGAGCATCCACTGATTCATATCGTTGAGAACTTTGGTAATGTGTGTTGGTCCGTTTTTCAAAAGAGCAGAACACATCATTGTAACATCTGCACCGACCATAATCATTTTGATTGCATCTTCTGCTGAGTGAACGCCGCTTGTAGCTGCAAGATTTGCTTTGAGTTGTCCGTACAATATTGCAATCCATCGCATCGGCAATCGTCGCGCGTGCGGTGTACTCAAAATAATATTAAGCGATAAATCAAGATGTTCCAAATCAATATCCGGTTGATAAAAGCGATTGAACAAAACGAGACCATTTGCGCCGGCATTATCGAGTCGTTGCGCAAAGTTTGCGAACGAACTGAAAAACGGACTTAATTTCATTGCAACGGGAATTGTTACCGTGCTTTTTACTGCGTGCAATACTTCTAAATACCTATCTTCAACATCCTGACTTGTCAGTTGCGGGTCGGTGGGAATGTAATACACATTGAGTTCAATTGCATCCGCTCCCGCTTCCTGCATTTTTCTCGCATAGTTTATCCAACCGCCGGCAGTTATTCCATTCAAACTTCCGATGATGGGAATATCGAGCGATTGTTTTGCTTTATGCAGGAGTTCGATGTATTCTTCCGGTTCGAGATTATATTCGGTGGAGGTAGGAAAATAGGTCAGCGATTCAGCAAAACTATGTGTGCCATACGAAAGATAGTGTTCGAGTTCCGCGCGTTCGTGTGCAATCTGTTCTTCAAAAAGTGAGAACATTACAATTGCCGACGCTCCTGCATCTTCCATTTGTTTCATTGAATCAATACTGTGCGAAAGCGGTCCCGCCGATGGAACGATGGGGTTTTTTAGTTTGAGTCCAAGATACGTTGTTGATAAATCCATAATCAATTTTATATTTTATATTTTAGATTGAGAAAGTAAAACAATCAATGACGAATTGCCAATTACTAATTACCAATTACTTTTGCTTTCGTCTCTTCAATTCCATTTTCAGTTTCTTCAGCAAGATGTTCCAGCATTTTCCATTTCATCGCAACATCTTCCTGCGCGAAGAGTGCAAGTTGTTTTGAACGTTCGGGATTAATTTTCGTGAGCATTTTAAATCTCGTTTCGAGATTCAAAAATTCTTTCAACGGAAGTTTCGGCGGTTTGCTATCGAGATGGAATGGATTCTTCCCGTCTTTTGCAAGCATCGGATTGTGGCGGAAGAGTTGCCAATAGCCCGTATCCACAGCAGTTTTTTGATTTTGCATTCCTTTCGTCATATTGATTCCGTGCGCAATGCAATGTGAGTACGCAATAATGAGCGAAGGACCATCGTACGCTTCTGCTTCCATTATCGCCTTTACCGTTTGCGTGTCATTTGCTCCCATTGCAATTTTTGCGACGTACACATTTCCATAAATCATCGCAATCATCGCCAAATCTTTTTTCGAATTCGGTTTTCCCGCGGCAGCAAATTTTGCAACCGCAGAACGGAACGTGGATTTCGACATTTGACCACCGGTGTTAGAATATACTTCCGTATCAAGCACGAGAATGTTTACATTTTTTCCCGAAGCAAGAACGTGGTCAAGTCCGCCGTAACCAATATCGTACGCCCAGCCATCGCCGCCCATAATCCACACGCTTCGTTTCACAAGATTATCCGCAAGCGACAGAAGAAGTTTTGTGCTTGATACAACGTCATGCTGAACTTGTTTCAGCATCTTTGTATCAGTTCCCGAAACAAGTTCGGGATGACGAGTATTGATGAGTTGAAATAATTTCTCTTTCAAAATTTTCACACGCTCGCGTTGTTCGTAAATGTCTGCTTCGTCATTTTGTTTCGCGTTCAGAATTTCTGTTGCAAGTTGTTCGCCTATTTCGTTTGCAAGTTTCAAAACTAACTCTTGCGCCATTTCGGCTTGTTTATCAATTGCTAATCTCATTCCCAAACCAAACTCTGCGTTATCTTCAAAGAGTGAATTCGACCATGCGGGACCGCGACCATCACTATTTGTTGTCCACGGAGTTGTTGGTAGATTTCCTCCGTAAATCGAAGAACATCCCGTTGCATTTGCGACAATCATTCTATCACCGAACATTTGTGTAACAAGTTTTACGTACGGCGTTTCACCGCAACCCGTACACGCGCCGGAGTATTCAAACAACGGCTGCAAAAATTGCGAACCTTTCACCGTATCCATTTTTACATCGCGTCTGTCGGCTTCGGAAAGTTGCAAGAAGAAATCGAAATTCGCTCGCTCGCGTTCACGATGTTCCGGTTGAGGCTTCATATTGATTGCTTTCACTTTCGTTTCCGATTTACTTTTTGCGGGACAAATATCAACGCAAATGCCGCAGCCGGTGCAATCTTCCGGCGCAACTTGCACAGTGTATTTTTGTCCTTTGTATTCCATTCCTTTATAATCAACAAATTGAAATTGCAATGGCGCGTTTTTCAATCCATCTTCGCCGTACACTTTGATACGAATTGCAGCGTGCGGACAAACGAGCGCGCACTTATTGCACTGAATACAAATTTCTTTTTCCCAAATCGGAATTTCTTGCGCTATATTTCTTTTTTCCCATTGCGCAGTTGCCGTGGGAAATGTTCCATCGCTTCCGAATGCGCTCACGGGAAGCATATCACCAAAGCCGGCAATAATTTTTGCAGTAACATCTTGCACAAATTTTGGCGCGCGTTCGGAAACAACAAGCGGCATTTCCAATTCGCTGGTAATATTTTTCGGAACATTGACTTCAAATAAATTTGCAAGTGTTTGGTCAATCGCTAAAAAATTTTGTTGAATAATATCTTCGCCTTTTTTCCCGTACGTTTTCTTCACGGAATATTTGATTGCTTCTATCGCTTGTTCACGAGGAAGCACGCCGCTGATTGCAAAGAAACACGTTTGCATAATCGTGTTGATGCGCCCGCCCATTCCCGTTTGCGTTGCGACTTTGCACGCATCAATGACGTACAATTTTATTTTTTTTGCAATGATATTTTTCTGAATATGACGCGGAAGTTTGTTCCACACAGTTTCTTTGTCGTAAATGGAATTTAAAAGAAATACGCCGTTCTCGTTTGCGTTTTGCAGAACATCAAACTTCTCCAAAAAGAACCATTGGTGACACGCGGTGAAATTTGCTTTCTCAATCAAATATGGTGCGTGAATTTCCCGCGGACCAAAACGCAAATGCGATGTTGTGGTCGAGCCAGATTTTTTGGAATCGTACACAAAATATCCTTGCGCAAAATTCTCGGTGTCTTCGCCAATAATTTTGATGGAGTTTTTATTTGCGCTCACCGTTCCATCTGCGCCAAGTCCGTAAAAAATTGCGCGTACCGTATCATCGCTTTCGATGTTGAATGTTGTATCATACTTCAAACTTGTATGCGTTACATCATCAACAATTCCGATGGTGAAATGATTTTTTGGTTTTGGTTTTGTCATTTCGTGGAACACCGATTTCACCATAGACGGAGTAAATTCTTTCGAAGATAATCCATACCGCCCTCCGATAATTTTTGGAAAATGTTTTAACGGAAATGGGCCATTAGAATGTGATTCAACCAAAGCGTTGACAACATCAAGATATAATGGCTCGCCACTAGCGCCGGGCTCTTTCGTTCGGTCAAGAACAGCAACAAATTTTACTGAAAGAGGAAGTGCGTTGATAAAATGTTTAATGGAGAATGGGCGATATAAATGAACTTTCAATATACCGACTTTTTCACCGAACGTATTCAGATATTTCACGGTTTCTTCTGCGGTATCCGCGCCGCTTCCCATCATAACGATAACTCGCTCTGCATTTTCATCACCAACATAATCGAAGAGAGAATATTTTCTTCCCACTTGTTTGAAAAATTTCTTCATCGTTTTTTCTACAATGGAAGGACACGCATTGTAAAACGGATTTACTGTTTCACGCGCTTGAAAAAACACATCGGGATTTTGCGCAGAGCCGCGAAGAACGGGATGTTCGGGATTGAGCGAGCGTTCACGATGTTGTCGAATAAGTTCATCATCAATCATCGAGCGAATATCCTCATCGGAAAGTTGTTCGATTTTATTGACTTCATGCGACGTTCTGAATCCATCGAAAAAATGTACAAACGGAATCCGCGCTTCGAGAGTTGCCGCGTGAGCAATTAATGCAAAGTCGTGCGCTTCCTGTACGGAATTGGAACACAACATCGCCCAACCCGTTGAACGCACTGCCATCACATCGCTGTGGTCGCCGAAAATTGAAAGCGCGTGTGTTGCAACTGTTCGCGCAGAAATATGAAATACCGTCGAGGTTAATTCTCCGGCGATTTTGAACATATTCGGAATCATCAGCAACAATCCCTGCGATGCGGTGAATGTTGTGGAAAGTGCGCCCGTTTGTAATGCTCCATGAACTGCTCCAGCTGCGCCGCCTTCGCTTTGCATTTCAATAACGTGTGGAATTGTGCCCCACAAATTTTTTCTTCCCTGTGAACTCCATTCATCCGCCCATTCTCCCATATTTGAAGACGGTGTAATCGGATAAATTGCGATGACTTCGTTTAACTTGTGCGCGACGTACGCTGTTGCTTCGTTTCCGTCGAGAGTAACGGATGTTCGCGTATTGTTAGTGTGTGAAAACTCGTTTGACATTGTTTGCCTTTCAAATAGTTCGTTCGACTTCAATGAAAACTGAATGATGAATTTGTAAATATTCAATCAATTGTGAGAGAAATGTTTTCAAAGTATTAAGTGTGAACAATATAATACATAGTTCTGTCTGTGTTCTATTAAACAAGAATCATTCCATACTCATCGGGTCATAAATCCGAGAAAAACGTGGAAAATAGCGAAAAAGAAGTCTTCGCTCTCTTGCCGAAGTTTCAGATTTTCAAGATTGAGAAAGTGATTTTCGGAAATAAGAAAATAGGGGAGGATTTATCTTTCACCACGGATTACACGAATTGAAACACGGATATTCATTGATATAATTAGTGAATATCCGTGTAACATCTTTGTAATTCGCGGTTAATTCTTTACAGTCTTGAAAGTTTTATATGCTTTGCTTTGTCCGTTTCTTCGATGTTTCTTCTCAATCTCTCGCGCATATTTCATAATCGCTTTCAGTTGTCCTTTCCCGTGAATGCCTGCTTCTTCCAATACTTTTGCCGCAGAACCACTTCCGAGATAATGTCCGCCGCGAAATGAATGTAGTGAACGTTCAATGCCTTCATTACTGCGAATCCACTGATGCATCGTCGGCAAGGTGAAATCGGTAATTCCCATCGCTTCGTATGTCAACACTTCCGGGAAAATCGTTTCCTGTTTTTTCTTGGAAAGAAGTTTGAACAGTTCAACGCTCGTAACATAAAATACATTCAGATTCAATCCTTCGAGTTCAAGTTTCTGCAATACTTCATTCATAAAAATACTCGCGACACCATTTCCCTGTAAAACGATTGTTCCGTTGTATTGTTTTGTTTTTGTATCCGCGCGTCGCATTGCATATACGCCATTCGCCGATTCAGACACAGGCGGAAGTCCCATCACTTTTCTATCAACAATTTTATCTGCTGGACGAGTAACAAACGGCGCGAGAATTGCAGGACGTTTTTGTAAAGACGCAACAAGCAACGACCAGATTTCTTGCGGGTCCCACGGCGTTAGTGTTATCATCACTTTATCGGGAAAACATTCCTGCAATAATTGTAATGCTTGCGGGTCTGCGTGCGTTGGTCCGTCTTCACCCGTTTTTACTCCCGCGTGCGCGTTCACCATTATCCACGTGTTGTATGGTTCGCCGGTAATTGCCTCGTGCGTTTGTTGTCCAATGCCGTGAAGCCGCGCCGCAACGTGTTCCAACGCAGCGATGAATGCGCTATAGGAAGACGTAACTCCGATATGATTTCCGTAACTCGAAAGCCCCGCCATCATTGCGCCCATTGCATCTTCACAAATTCCGCCGATAGAAATGAGCCGTGAATTTGGATTCGTTACTGCATTGTAAAATCCTTCACCAAATCCTTTTGTAATTTGATTGACGCTTGTCGAACCAAGTAAATCCGCCGCTGATGCGAGTATTGCTCCGTTTGTTTTTTTGTTGAGATAGTTGAGCGATTTTCCTAAAACATCGCGTAATGTAACTGAAGAGCCGATTTCCAATTTCAATTCATCGGGAATAATTTTGTAATCAATTTCTTTATTTTTGTAAAGAGAAACTAACGTTGTTGCATTTTCTTTCTGTTTTCTATTTGAAGAAATTAAACGTTGTTGCGAAGCAGAAATTTTTTCCGCCGCTTTTTTTGTGAGCGAAGAATTGTTCTCTAACACTTTTCGAATTGTCATCAACGAATCAAAGTATATTTGCTCAACATTGTTCGGATTTTGTTCTCCCGAAAGTTTTGGAAAAGTTACGCCGAATGTTTCTTCAAATTCTTTCAATGAATTGTAATATCCTTCTGAACAAAATTTATGTCCCGCACCGTGCGAATCTTTTCCCTGCACGCCGTATTTCCAGCCCTTTGTTGTGCGATAGACTATTGCTGTCGGCTGCTTCGTATCGAGTTGCAACGCTAATTTCTGCGCCGCAAATATTTGTTTGAAATTATGTCCGTCGGGAACAAAAATAACATTCCAATCGTGCACGTAGCACAACTCCATCGGATTCCACTGCACGTAATCGCCCGGCATTTCGTTTTCCTTGCAAACTTTGTTCGAATCAATTGATGCTTGATTCCAATCCACGTGTA
>JAGXRH010000131.1 GCA_018335975.1 Ignavibacteriales bacterium | reverse complement strand
CGAAAAATTGTTGCGTCATCCACCATCAACACATTCGGATACGCCATAAATAATTTGAAACTCGTAACACCTTCTCGCACCATTTCATTCATATCTTCGAGATGTGCTTCGGGCAAATCGGTAACAATCATATGCAAACTGAAATCAACGGTGGAGATTTCCGCTTTCTTCATCCACGTATCCAACGCTTCACGAATTTTCGTTCCCTTCGATTGAATCGCAAAATCAACAAGCGATGTAGTTCCGCCAAATGCGGCAGCGCGCGTTCCCGTTTCAAAATCGTCGCTGGAAGTTGTTCCTCCAAAAGGCATATCCATGTGTGTGTGAACATCAATGCCGCCGGGAATGACATATTTTTCGCTTGCGTCAATTATTTTATCGGCGACAATTTTTAAATCGTTTCCAATCGTAGAAATTTTTTCTTTCTCGATATAAATATCAGCTGTATAATCTTGTTCAGCAGTGATGATGCGTGCGTTTTTGATGAGAGTGGACATAATAAATTTTAGATTTTAGATTGAAATATAATTCCAAATAAATAGTGTTAATTGTATCAAGAAAACAATTTATCGTAATCGTTGTGAGTTCCAATCCAGAACCACAATAATCCTTTTTCTATTTCGATTGCTACTGTACGATATTTTATTCCAATTCGTACAGACCAGTACTTTTCGACTTTCTTTAAGTGGAGCGAAGGGTGTTGTGGATTTGATTTAAGCAATGTAAAATTTTTATCAGCAAGTTCTTGAATTGAAAATGGAAGGGCATTATAACATTCCCAAAACGATGGACTTGCAAAGTGCTTCATAACTCTTTGAAGTTGCCTTTGCGAAAATCTGAAATGGCTTGATTAGAAATTGTGTCAAGTTTTCCCGAAGTAACGTCACTTTCAAATTGTTCATCCCAAACTTGTGCGTCGTAATCTTCAAACCATTCACGAAAATTTGCAAAATCATTTCGTAGTAAATGCGAAACCGCTTGTTCTATTTCTTGAATTGTACTCATAAATTTATTTTCTTTGAATTATTTATACAAGAGAATGAGATTTGCAATTTAAGTCTTAAACTCTCATCGCAAATCTCACATCTCAAATCGAATATTGAGAAATTACATTCCCCAATTTTCGTCAGCGGAAGGACCGTACATTGCAGGTACTTTTCCTCCGGCGAGGCGAATGTACACGGACATTTGTCCGCGATGATGAACTGCATCCATTATCGTAAGCCAAAATATATCGGCTTTCCGCATCGGTGCAACTTTGCCGGGTCCAACGGGGAATTCAATCATTGAATTGAAATTCTCTTCGGACATTGCTTTTACTTTTGCCATATTTGCTTTGGTTACTTGGTCAAGCGCGGCAATAATTTCATCCATAGTTTTCGGTGCCGGTGGTGTTGGTCCGAATTCCAATTTTCCTTTTAGCGCCATATCAATCATTGATTGTTCGCCGACAAAAATCCACGCGAGGTCACGCGCAGTTCTGTTTTTTTCGTGCGGTTTGTAATCCAAGCGGTCAGCGGGATACGCTTTGAGCACTTTAATTGTTATTGGAAGTTCCATTTCCCATGTTTTGAGAAACATATCTTTTTCTGTCATTTGCATAAGAGTTCCTATGTTAATTGTGATTAGTTATTTGTGAATTGTTATTGTGAAATTAGATTTGAGATTGTTGAATCTGTTATCTAAACTTGGTTATAAATTTCTATTGCACTTTTTCTGAAACTCACCAGAGATTCCTCCTATTACACTGAAGTCATTTCATCAACTTTTTATGTGTTCAAATTGATGATTCACTTTTAAATATCGTGTTGACGTTTTTGCTCTATGGGGAATATGTTCTTCTGCAATAGGCAAATCTTTTTGAACAAATTCGATAGTTGAACCATTCGGAATATCATCAATAATGCTTGGGTCATTAACGACTTGCCGAAGAAAATCGAATGTTAACGTAATGTTTCTCTCTATGGTTTCATTTTTTGTCATATTATTTTTTCAACTTTTTTGTGTAACGTTGTTTGTAAAAATTCCATCGGTCTTTAATATCTTGCTCTGCGTAAAGTAAAGCATTTTCCAAATCTCGTATTGCAATCGTTTGTTTTTCTTTTTCACCCGAAGGAGAAAGAACATCTCGGTGAAAAAATCCATGAGCGCAATCATATCGAATAATCGGAGTCCATTTGTTGTTGAGAAATGATTCATATTGAACGACAATATCAATTACTTTTCCACTATCAATCAAAATCTTCATCCGAATCCGTTCTGAAATTTCAGAATCAAGATACTTAAAAAACTCTTTCTCTCGTTTCATCTCAGTGTTACTTCAATGAATCTCAATCCCATACTTCTTCTGGAACTCACGTAGTGATTCCCACGTCATTGGTTGCGGAAGTTCTTTCACGAGTTGATTCCATGTTTTTGAATCGTGCTGCGGAAGTTTAATCATCGTAATACATCCTTCAACGGGACAAACGAGTGAACACAACGCGCATCCAACGCAATCTTTTTCACGCACTTCCGGTTGAAACATTGCAAACTCTGTGTTGAGTTCTTTCTTGTGTCCATTACCATCGAATGGTTTCAAATCAATACATTGATGCGCTGTATCTTCGCAAGCAACATAACATAAATTACAATGAATACATTTCGATGCATCAATTCGCGCAACGGAATGAAACAGCAAATCGAAATTTCCGAAATCATCAATGCGATGAAGTGATTTGCCGATGAAATCATTGCACGATGTAAATCCTTTTTCTTCCATCCAGTTGGAAAGTCCTTCCGTCAAATCGTTGATGATGCGAAAACCATAATGCATTACCGCAGTGCAAAGTTGAACGCTCGTTGCGCCGAGAAGCATAAACTCCACCGCATCTTTCCACGTTGAAATTCCACCAATGCCGGAAATCGGAAGTTGCACTTCTTTATCATTTGCAACTTGCGAAAGCATATTGAGCGCGATCGGTTTTACTGCTGCACCGGCAAATCCGCCGTGTCCGCCTTTGCCGCCAACATTCGGTTTCAATTCAAATGTATCGAGGTCAACTCCCATAATGCTGTTAATCGTGTTGATGAGTGAAACCCCGTTTGCCTTTGCGCGTTTTGCTGCTCGCGCCGGAAAACGAATATCGCCAACATTCGGCGTAAGTTTTACAAGCACGGGAATCGTCGAAACTTCCATCACCCATTCGGTAATCATTTGACAATATTCGGGAACTTGTCCAACAGCCGCGCCCATTCCACGTTCACTCATTCCGTGCGGACAACCGTAGTTGAGTTCAATTCCATCGCAGCCGGTATCGAGTGTGCGTTTTACAATGTCGTGCCACACTTCGCGCTTCGATTCCACCATCAGCGAAGTAATCACTGCTCTATCGGGAAAAAGTTTTTTTGTTTCCGCAATCTCGCGCAAATTTGTTTTGATGTCACGGTCGCTGATGAGTTCAACGTTGTTAATCGCGAGCAATTTTTGTCCGTTGATTTCCAATCCGCCGTAACGATTGCACACATTCATCACCGGTTCGCCGATGGTTTTCCACACGGTTCCGCCCCAGCCAGCGTCAAACGCTTTACAATTTTGGTAAGCGGAGTTTGATGGAGGCGCAGATGCGAGCCAAAATGGATTGGGAGATTTAATTCCCCCGCAGTTGATGGAGAGGTCGAGCATAAGATTATTTCCTTAAAAAATTCTATAATGGAATTTGTCCGATTTTATTTTTTGCATCGAATTGTGTCGCCGCAAGGATATCTTCTTTCGTAAGGCGTGGATAATTTTCTAAAATTTGTTCGTATGTCCAATTGTTTCCTAAAAGTTCGAGAATAAAATCCACGCTTAATCTCGTTCCTTTTATTGTTGGTTTTCCTACAAGAACTTTTGGGTCTATAATAATGTGTTCGTTTAATTGTGTCATAATTATTTCCTTGTAATTTCTTTTGAGCTAAATTCTAAAACCTTTCTTTTTGAAAACATTTCGAGCATACTAGTGCTGTAAGTATTAGTGATGATAACAACCGGACTATTTAGCTATAATTGCAATTATAAAAGTAACAATAAGAACTATTATTATTATAACTATGCGACCAATTTCACTATCTTCATTCCGTTTCTCAGGGGCAATATGTAGTTTTGTAATTTTTTTAAAGTGAATTTCATTTTGTTCATTTTTTTCTTCGACTATTCTGTTCTGGGTTTCTTCGGATAATTTTATCAATTTCAATATTTCTGCTTCATTGATTTTGGATAATTCAAACCCATTATGATAGATATCCCGAAGTGGATGGTATAAAACGTTGTAATACTTTATTAAGTTTTCTTCCTTAAAGAAGTTTAAAATATTATTCCATTTTCTAATTTCTTGTATAATTGAATCGCTTTGTCCAGCAATTTCAACAACATTAAATTTTTCCGTTGTTCCACTGTCTCTGTCTGAACCACCGAATCCGATATAATGCAGTTTCCTTAAATTATTTCTTAGGCATATTGAAATGGGGTATCGAGGATTTACGTTTATCTCAACCGATAGAACCTTATATATTTTATTTGTAGAGAATAATTCTTGATTACGCCCCTGTGAGTAAAAGTTAATTGGACAAGATGGAGTAAGGTAAGAGTCTTTTTTAAATCCAATTTCTATATCCCGTATTGTTAGTGGGTGAGTAGAAAAAACATTTTCAAAAAGTAATATTTCATCACTAAATGTTCCTCTTTGAGTACTAGATTTTGATAAATTATCGTGAAAATTTGTAATAAATTCAGAGAGCTCTTTTTCAACACTTTTTTGATAGATCGGATCGGTTACTATACTTTTCATTAAAGTAAAAAGAGAATTCTGAATTTCCGATGTTTTTAGTTTTATATCTCCATCCGTAATGCCTGGATAAATTTGATGGAAAAGTAGTACTCCAGAACCTGCCGCAATCAATGCATCTAAGTATTTTTCCTCAACAATAGCTCCCTTTGCATTAACAATAAAATCAACCAATTGAGAGTATAAATTATTATCGTATTGTTTCTGTTGTTCAATAGCGAGTAGTTGAGCATTCATTTGCTCTTGAGCCATTGCAATATACCGGTTAGACCTTGCAATTTCCTCATTGGTTCTTGCAATTTGCTCAGTGTTATTTTTCGTTTCCCAATTAGAATAAGTATTTACTAAATCAAGCAAATTGGGACTGGAATTTCTTGATGAATTACTCATATATATTTTTGTTTAAATTAGGGCTTTGATTTTTAAAAATTATCAATTTCTGTTTTATTGAAAAAGATCATTCACTAAATTTAGTTCCTTCAAGCCATATATCAATAAGTTTTTGCGTACTATCAATACCTATCGAGGAATCAAGATTTATCGTGTCCTCTGGCTCAGTACCACCTACTTTTATTGCATTGTGTTCTATCCAACAAATGATATTGTTTTCGTTTAAATATATTTTTAGGTTTTCACTAACGCTTCTTGGAGTTATTATATAAGGTCCGGCAGTTCCATCTGTAAGAATTTTGTATAACATAATATTTAATATTTGAAAAAGTTTATTTGTTTAAAAAGATGTTTGAGTAAATTACTCTCATCCCGAGTTTTCCTTTTACTGCTGCAAGTTATGATGCTTACTTCGTAATTTCGCACATAAATGTGTTCAGTTGTGTTGTATGTTTCGTTGCATCTAATACTTCAAAGCCAATAATATTTCCGTCAATGCCATAATCAACAATTACGCCATCTTTTACTTCATCGCTTTCTTTAATTTGTTCTTCACGGAAAATAACGTTCATTGTGTCTGTTTGAGTGTCGTAAATTATTTTCATTTTCTTACTTCACAATTACAGTTCCGTTCTTTGTTGAAATTGAAATATCAAAACTGCTCATAAAATCCATTCCAAGTAAACCATCTACAAAGCTTTCACGGGGAAGGTCATACGCAACAATTTCAAAATTATCAATTCTTTTACCAAAACAAAAGAATGAATCAATTGTAAACATTGGAGCATCTACAATTCCGCTTGCAGTAACTAATCGTTGAATTTTGCTTGAGGAAACGATGTTACAACTCATTGATTCGAGTTCAAAACGGGAAATCAAAGTCCGCGATGAACCCGTATCAACAATAAGTGTTAATCTTCCGAAATCCGTTCGATAACGAACAGACGCTTTTGTAATGAAGATATTACCTTTTCGAATGAGGCTATATTGTTTCACATTATTAATACGATATCTTCCGGTATTTCTCCAAGATATTCAATAGCGATGAGAGAGGAAGTTTTTCCACTAATTTTTCTTCGAGGTTCATATAATTCCTCTTTTTGTTTGGCAGATGCAAGAACATTTGCGTCTAATATTTTAAAATCTTCAGTTGTTTTCGTGCATTCCAAAAGAACCCATTTGTTTTTGTATTTCTTTTCTATTGTTGAGTATTTCATAATTAGTTTAAATTTAAAAAACGAAGATAAAATTACCGATTAAAAATCATTTTCTCAATCCCTCTCGCCGCGCGCTTTCCTTCTGCCGCGGCGTTCACAACTTCTCTCCCTCCGCTTGTGCAATCTCCTCCGGCAAAATATTTCGGATTGGATGTTTGCATTGTTTCGCTATTCACAGAAATATTTCCTTTCGTCAATTTCAAGTTTTGAATTTGTGAAATGAAATGGTCGTTCACTTCGTAACCAACGGATTTAATCACCATATCAACGGGAATGGTAAATTCGGAATTGGGAATCGGTTCCGGTTTTCTTCGTCCGCTTTCATCGGGTTCACTGAGTTTCATTTTCAAACATTCCATTGATTCCACAAATCCATTATTCCCGATTATTTTCGTCGGCGCAGTTTGAAATAGAAAAACAACGCCATCTTTTTTTGCAAGTTCAAATTCAAAATCGTACGCGGGCATTTCATTTTCACTTCTTCTGTAAATAATTGCAACCTCATTTGCTCCGAGACGTTTTGCTTCGGTTGCGGCATCAATTGCTGTGTTTCCCGCTCCGATTACTGCAACGTGTTTTCCCAAATCAACCGAACTCCATTTTCGCGTTGTAACTTTTTCTATAAATTCCAAAGCGTGCACAACTCCTTTCAATTCTTCCCCGGGAATTTTTAAATCAACATTTTTTGAAAGCCCAACACCGATAAAAATTGCATCGTGTTTTTTTTCAAGTTCAGTAATCGAAATATCTTTTCCGATTTGTGTGTTCGTTTTTATTTTCACACCAAAACTTTCCACAAGTTTTACTTCGTTCAAAGCATCCTCGCGCGTAACTTTATACGGAGCGATTCCCCACAAATCCAAACCTCCGGCATTTTCTTTCGCTTCATAAATCGTAACATCGAAACCAAGCAACGCACATTCAGCAGCGCAAGAAAGTCCAGCGGGTCCGCCGCCAATGATTCCAACAGATTTTCCATTCTTCGGCGCGGGAGTAAAAAGTTTTGGCATTCCGTGTTCAAAATACCAATCAATTGCATAACGCTGCAAACGTCCAATCTCAATCGGCTTTTCACCGCGCTCGTTATACACACACGCTCCTTCGCACAACACATCAACGGGACACGCTTTTGCACATGTGAGCGCAATCCAATTCGATTCTAAAATTGTTTTCGCCGAACCTTTTACATTTTCCGTGGCGATTTTTTTTATGAAGGTGGAAATATCAATATGCGTCGGACATACCTTCATACACGGCGAATCGAAGCAATACAAACAACGATTTGCTTCTACCGTCGCTTGATTTTTTGTGAACGCGGGTTTGAGTTCCGCGAAGTTATTTTCGTATTGTTCGTGAGTTAGTTTGGGAGCGAGGTTTGTCATAAAATGGTTTGTTGGTTAGTTCGTTACTTACAAATCCCCAGCGGAAAATCATTTTGCGGAAGAAAATTTTTCGGTAATTGCTGCGTGCCGCGATATTTCTGCGTTAATTCCGGCACTTGGTCATCAAGGTAGTTTGCAAGACCGTACACCGTTACTCGTCCATCTTTTTTCCCGGCTTCACTTGCGCACGATAACGCTTGCAGTAACGCATACGTGTACACTCCGTGACCTAATTGACTAAACTCCGTTGCAAATTGTTCATTGCCCGTTGATGCCAATACGCCAATGCCAGTGCTTCGCCGTAACTGCCAAATCGCTTTTTCTTCCGCCGCGCCTCTCGCTAATGCAAATGTTTCTACCGCTTTTCCCGATTGACAAGCATCAATCACGATAAGTTTTTTTAACGCTTTTACTTTGCCGCATAATGTTCTCATTTCCTGCGCTGATATTGCTTTCTCGTTCAGCATATCATCGCGACCATACATTTGCGTAACGTCGTGCAAAACAAAATAGAAATCGCTTGGCTTTGTATCGCTGCCTTCACTCATTACTCCGTGCCCGGAATAATAAAACACAAACACATCCTGCAATTGCGCTTTGGATGCAAGTTCGGAAAATTTCGCTTGTATGTTTTGTTTCGTTGCGTCATTATCGAAGAGAACAACTTTTGCGCTTTGCTTAAATATATTTTTTCCTTTCTTCTCTACTTCGTTTGCAAACGCATCTGCATCGGCGCGGCAGTAGTTGAGTTTGTATTGCTGATTTTTGTATTCGTTTATTCCGACTGCAAACACATATAGATTTGCTTCCGCTTGAGCGCGTTGTAACGTAACAACGATAACATCGGGATTGGATTCAGTTCGCTCCGTATTAAAAGCAGTTGCGCGAAACTCATTTTCTCCTGCGAGCAATGTTACCGTGTATTTCTTCGTGAGTTTTTCTCCAATCTTTGCAATCTTTTTCATTCCGCGTTGTTCTTCGGAAACGCTTGCGCCATTTTGAAATAATCGTATTTCATCTATGCCGCCGCCTTGGTCAGTTGCTTCTACTTCTACGGTAAGAGATTCATTCTTCAATACCTCACTGTTTTTTGGTTTTGTTATTTTAACGAGCGGAGGTAATGTAAATCCCTTTCGTATGTCTTCTTTTGTCTCTAATTTTTTTCCACTTAATACCGTTGCTACATTTTCAGCGTTAAAATACTTATCAAAAAACTGGTCTATTCCGTACACATTATTACCTTTGCGCACATTGATATTTTGTGAACCATTTGCAGAAGAGTTGAAATATCCCTCTGATGTCATTACAACCCACTCACTATCTTTGAAACTAACAAATTGAGCAAGTTCTTTTCCGTCAGATATTTTCCATTTACGCACTGTTCCATCATCACTCCCTGAAATTGCATAGTTTCCATCAGGAGAGAATGCAACGCAGTTAACAGGTGCTTTATGTCCCGAAAACGTTCTGATTTCTCTTCCACCTTGTATATCCCAAAGTTTCAGTGTTTTATCATCACTTCCAGAGAGGGCATAGTTTCTATTCGGTGAAAAGGCGACAGAGTTAACACTCCAAGTATGTCCCGAAAACGTTCTGACTTCTCTTCCGCTTTGTATATCCCAGAGTTTCAGTGTGTGATCACTACTTCCTGAGAGTGCATAGTTTCCATCTGGAGAAAAGGCAACGGAGTTAACAAAATCTGTATGTCCTGAAAACGTTCTAACTTCTCTTCCGTTTTGTATATCCCAAAGTTTTATGTTTGCATCATAACTTCCTACAGAGAGGGCGTAGTTTCCATCTCGTGAAAAGGCAACTGAGAAAACATCGTGGGTATGTCCCGAAAACGTTCTGACTTCTCTTCCGCTTTTTATATCCCAGAGTTTGAGAGTCTTATCCTCACTTCCCGAGAGTGCATAGTTTCCATCAGGAGAAAAGGCGACGGAACTAACATAGTCTTTATGTCCCGAAAACGTTCTGACTTCATTTCCATTTTCTATATCCCAGAGTTTGAGAGTCTTATCCTCACTTCCCGAGAGTGCATAGTTTCCATCAGGAGAAAAGGCGACGGAACTAACATAGTCTTTATGTCCCGAAAACGTTCTGACTTC
>JAGXRH010000130.1 GCA_018335975.1 Ignavibacteriales bacterium | reverse complement strand
TTTTGTTAATTCCAGCCGAACTGTTTCAACGGCTTTCGCCATCCGGTGTTCAGCATCTTTGTTAATATCTTTTATCATAGTACGTTTCTCTTCCGTTAATGCGCCTGGTCGTCGTAGTATGTCGGAATATCAATGCCGACACGAGTTCCGACATTTTCACCCAGAATAATTCGTTTCAAATTTCCGGGAACATTCATATTAAACACAATAATGGGCATTTTATTGTCGCGGCATAATGTTATCGCCGTCAAATCCATCACTTCCAAATCGCGTTTGATGACATCAAGATGAGAAATTGCGTCAAAGCGAAATGCGTTCGGATGTTTTTCCGGGTCGAGATTATACACGCCATCAACTCGTGTGCCTTTTAAGATAACGTCAGCATTTACTTCTGCGGCGCGTAAAGCAGCAGCAGTATCTGTTGTAAAATACGGGCTTCCGGTTCCCGCGCCAAAAATTACCACACGTTTTTTTTCCATATGACGTATTGCTCGGCGTCGGATAAATGGTTCGGCGATTTTATCCATATTCACGGCACTCATCAAGCGAGTGAAAACGCCTACGTGTTCGAGCCCGCTTTGTAATGCAAGTGCATTAATCATTGTTGCAAGCATTCCCATCGTATCGCCGGTTACTTCATCAATACCATCAGAAGAATTTCCCATTCCTCGATAGATATTCCCTCCGCCGATAACGATTGAAATTTCAATGCCCAGTTTTTGAATCTCTTTGATTTCCTGCGCATAATATTTAATTACTTCCGGGTCAATACCGTACTGTTTTTCACCCATCAACGATTCACCGCTGAGTTTGAGAAGTATGCGCTTATACTGAAGCATCAGATTTTTCGACCGAAAATTTATTTATGATTGTCCGTCTTCTCCTAAATGAAAACGTACGAATCTTTTTATCATTATGTTTTCACCTGTTTTTGCAATAATCTCGGTTACCACATCTTTGATGCTTTTCCCGGGATCTTTAACATACGATTGTTCGAGTAAACAGACATCCTGATAAAATTTATCCAACCTGCCTTGCGCTATTTTATCGGCAATGGCTTCGGGTTTCCCTTCGCTCTTTGCCTGCGCGCGGTAGATTTCTATTTCTTTATCAATAAGTGATTGCTCAACTTGTTCTCGTGAAATACAGCGTGGGTTCATTGCGGCGACCTGCATAGCAATTTCTCTTGCGAGAAGTTTAAAATCGTCCGTCTTCGCTACAAAATCTGTTTCGCAATTGAGTTCAACCATCGAGCCGATTCTGCCGCCGGTGTGAATATACGATTCAACAATTCCTTGGTTGGTTGTACGACCAACACGTTTTTCTGCTGATGCAATCCCGCGTTTTCTCAGAAACTCAACAGCTTTTTCCATATCGCCATTTGATTCTTCGAGCGCTTTCCGGCAATCCATCATTCCCGCACCCGTTTTTTCGCGGAGCGTTTTTACATCTTCTGCTTTAATAGCCATACGTTTTTTTATGATTGTGGTGTTTCAACTTGTGGTTGGTCGGGGGTTCTTCTTCTCCGACGCGTAACTTTTCTTCGTTGTCCTTCTGCTTCCGATTTCTCTTCGGCTTCTCTCCGTTCACTCTCTTCGGCTGCTGCTTCTACTGCAACGCGCATTGCTTGTGCTTCCTGCGTTTCTTTCCCTTCGATAACTGCATCAACGAATGCTTCAGTAATCAATTGAATAGATTTTACTGCATCATCGTTTGCCGGAATCGGAAAATCAACGAGCGTCGGGTCCGTGTTTGAATCTACGAGCGCAAAAACGGGAATACCTAATCGCCGCGCTTCTTGTACTGCAATTGCCTCTTTCCGAATATCCACGACGTAGAGAGCACCGGGAAGATGAGACATATCTGCAATTCCCGAAAGTGTTGTTTCAAGTTTTGCTTTTTCACGGGAAAGAACGAGAGCTTCTTTCTTGGTGATTTTATCGAATGTGCCATCGGACTCCATTTTGACAATGTTATTCAGTCGTTTGACACTTTTTCGAATGGTAACGAAGTTCGTAAGTAAACCGCCAAGCCAACGGTCAACAATATAAAATTCCTGACAGCGTTTGGCTTCCGATTCAATTATTCCCTGCGCTTGTCTTTTCGTTCCAACAAAGAGTACACGCTTTCCCTGAGCGACGAGTGAAGATATTTCTTCACACGCGACGTCAATCAGGTCTTGCGTTTTTCGGATGTCAATGAGATGAATCCCATTTTTCACCATAAAAATATATGGTTTCATTTTGGGATTCCAACGGCGAGAGATGTGCCCGAAATGCGTTCCCGCATCGAGCAATTCCGTGAGTTCTACACGAGGCATAAATTATCCTTCAATATTTAGATTGTTAAGTTAATTCTGCACATCAATATTTTTGAAAGCAGACCACTACACACGTCATATTTTTTTGAGATTCTGAAGGAAGGGAATTACTTCAGAACACTTTCAAAAAAATCAGTGCGTATGAGATATTATGAATTAAAAAATTATCGTTTTGAAAATTGGAAGCGTTTCCGAGCTCCGGGTTGTCCGTATTTTTTTCGCTCAACCATTCGGGAATCGCGTGTTAACAAACTATGGGCGCGAAGTTTAGGGCGAAGCGCTTCATCAATGGCAACGAGCGCACGGGCAATAGCCATTTGTGCAGCGCCTGCTTGCCCCGTCGTTCCGCCTCCGCGAACATTGACATACGCATTGTACTTCCCTTCATTTTCTGTAACAACGAAAGGAAATTTAATTGCCGTTTGATATGTCTCTAACGGGAAAAATTGTTCAAACGGACGGTCGTTTACTTGAATTGTTCCATTGCCCTCTGTTAAATAGACACGGGCAATGGATGTTTTTCGACGACCTACTGAAATGGATTGTTTCATTCAAAAATTATTTTAAGGTAAATGGTACTGGCTTTTGAGCGCTGTGTGGATGTTTATCGCCTCGATATACTTTCAAATTCATCCCGACTCGGCGACCTAAACGATTTTTGGGAATCATCCCTTTAATCGAATGTTCTAAAATTCTTTCGGGGTGTGTTTTCAGGAGTTCACTGAATTTTTCCCACGTGGCACCACCTGGATAACCGGTGTAATGGAAATATTCTTTCTGGTCTTTCCGCTTTCCTGTTACTTTTACTTTTTCGGCGTTGACGACAATGACGTTATCACCGCAATCAATGTTGGGCGTGAACGTTGGTTTATGTTTTCCACGTAAAATGTGGGCGACCAGACTTGAAACGCGCCCGAGCGTTTTTCCTGATGCATCTATGATATACCACTTTTTATCTACCTCATCGTGGTGAAAAAAGCGGGTTGATTTCTGAACTAATGACACTGTTTTATCTCTCTATAAATAATTTCTTCTTAAATTCGGCACAAAAAATAGTTATTATTTTTTAGATGGCAAAATAACCAACCGAATTTTTCTTTTTAAAACTTA
This sequence comes from Ignavibacteriales bacterium, assembly GCA_018335975.1. Lineage (GTDB taxonomy): Bacteria > Bacteroidota > Ignavibacteria > UBA10030 > F1-140-MAGs086 > JAGXRH01. The sequence continues at coordinate 5,998 of JAGXRH010000130.1, read as the reverse complement.
GCGCTTTCATCGGACGGTGCAATAATTTTTCCTTGAAAAGGAGATTTTATTATAGACCGTAACCGAGAAATTTCATTATAAGTGAAAACCTTCATACCAAACATTCCGAAGAAAAATGCAAACAACAAAAATATTTTCCATACGACACTTCCGGTTTCCTGAAAAAAGAAAATGGAAAGAACGAAAACAATTATTCCTGCAGTGGCAATTTTTCCGACCCGAAGATACTCATATTCGATGGGATATATTTTCTGAACTTTAAAATATAACAGAGCAGTCATAAGAAAATAACTTAAAAAAGTTGCCCACGCGGCGCCAATTATTCCCAAGGAGGGAATGAGAAAAATATTTCCAACAACGTTCACTGCCGCTCCAAGAAAAGTAATGGGAGGAAGAAGGGATGTTTTTTTCTCGATGTAAATTCCGGCGACGATATTATTAGAAATTCCCAACCACATATACCCAAACAAAACAACCGGCACAATACTTAATCCTTCCCAATATTTTTCGTGAATGAGCGAAAATCCGAAAACCGAAATTTTCACTACATCACCGACAAAAAAAGTAACGAAGAGAAAAATAACCGTCATCAACAAAATGAAGTACGTGAGAATCCGGGAAAAAAGTTCTTTCGCGTTTGCTTCTTTGGCGTACGAAAGAAAAAACGGTTTCCATGCGGTATCAAAAACAGAAACGACAAGCATCATCAAAATTCCCAAGCGGTAATTCGCCTGATAAATTCCGACGGTCGAGTCATTCGTCATTGCTCGAAGAATTGGACGGTCCACAACCTGCACCATCATCGTTGAAATTCCTGCGGGAATATATGGCAATCCGAATTTTAGAAGCGCACGATACAATGACGAAGAAAAATCAAACGAAAAATTTCTGATAATCGTTGGTAAAAGCAAAACGAAGGTAAGAATAGAGGCAATCAGTTGGCTCAAAAAAATTCCTTCGATTCCCATTTGTAGTTGCGTGAGAAAAATAACATTGAGAAGCACCGTAGTAAAAATGTTCAAAAATTTTAGGGTTGCAAATTGTTTTGCGGAGCGTTCCATCCGTAATGCGGCGAATGGAATTATGGTCAATGCATCAAAGCATAATATCCACGCTGCATAGTATATGAGCGAACGATTTTGAACGGGGAGCGATACAATTTCTGCAAGGGGAGCCGCAAAAAAAGAAACGAGTAGCGAAAGGAACAGAGACGTGAGAAGTATCGAAACAAATGGCGTTGAAAAATTTTGTTTTTTATCACCCATTTCCAACGAAGAAACAAACCGCATATACGCTGATTCCATTCCATACGAGTACAATACATTACAAAATGCGAGGAGTGAAAAAAGGTAAGTAACTATTCCGTATTCGCCGGGAAGAAGAACATTCGTATAAAATGGAACGAGAAGGAAATTAAGAAACCGCCCCAGAATTGTGCTGACACCGTAAACTGCCGTATCGGAAGCAAGAAGTTTTATCTTGTCGAACATCGTTCAATGATTAGTGAAACGAAAGTATTTTGAATTTTCAGACACATCTTACCTCTCACTTCTTACTTCTTACTACTCACATCCAAAGAAATATCAAGCGCTTTGGGAGAATGAGTTAACGCGCCGATAGAAATAAAATCCACTCCGGTGTTGGCGATTGCTCTCACGTTTTCAAGAGAAACATTTCCCGACGCTTCCACTTCAACATTCCGATTGATGAGCGTTACTGCTTCTTCCGTCATCGGAATTGAAAAATTATCAAGCATAATTCTATCAATAACGATTGCAAACAGTAATGCTTCACGAACTTCTTCAAGGTTTTTTGTTTCAACTTCTATTTTCAATTTTGCATTTTGCGATTCAAGCGATTTGAGACATCGTTCAATCGCGATAGCAATGCCACCAGCCGCAGTGATATGATTATCTTTTATCAACACCATATCATCCAAACCGAAACGATGATTAACGCCGCCCCCATCCCGCACTGCGAGTTTATCAAAAAAACGGAGCGTGGGAACTGTTTTTCTCGTATCGGTAATTTTTGCGTTTGTTCCTTCCACTGCTTTTACAAATTTTCTCGTCAGTGTTGCAATGCCGCTCATTCGTTGTAAAAAATTGAGCGCCGTTCGTTCCGCTTTTAAAATGTTGGCAAGCGAACCCTCCATCGTTGCGGCTACTATTCTCTTTGACACAATATCACCATCGGAAAATATTTTTTTAAATATGAGTTCATCATCCACTGTTTTGAAAACACACTCCGCAACATCGAGACCGGAAAGAACGCCGTTTTCTTTGATAAGTATTTCCGCAATTCCCTGCACCTCTTCCGAAATGATTGCATCGGTAGTAACATCGCCCAAGCCAATATCTTCAAATAATGCTTGTTCGATTACGCGGGAAATGCGGCTGTCAAAAAAATCCATAAGTAGGGTTTATCAATTTAAACATTGAGGGATTTGCGTTTATTCACTTTTTCTTGGAAATAATTTTCACCAATTTTTCTCGAGATAGAACTTCGTTGTAACGTTCTTTTCGAGTTTCTTTGTTCGATAAATCTTTTCGCACACTTTGAAGAAAATCACGAAAGTCACTGTTCATTTCTGCTAACTTATTCATGGTTTCCCAATCGAGATATTCTTTTTGTTTTGCCGGAAAAATAATTGAAGAAGAATCAGGGTCGGTTATATCCAACTCAATTATTCCAATACCGAATGAACCAACAAGCCGACGTAGTTCATCTCGAAATTCTTCGTCTTTGGAAATTTCAGAAGCAACTAAATAACTTTCATTTGCCCAAGATGAATTGGAAACCGCTTGAAAAAACGATTCTCGAAGATTTGCAAATTCCAGTTCCCGTTTCAATTCAAACGAAAACATTTTTATCGCAGTATTTTTAATTGCACTACTGAAATCAAGAACCTCTGCATTCCAAATCTTCAATCGGAAAGTAACAACCAACAATATCGGGATGAACCCATTCACCATAACTTTTCTTTCCTGATTTTGAATGATTGATAGTTTTCGTATAGGCTTTTAAATAATAATTTGCAAAGTACGTTAGGAAAGGATGTAAGTCACTTTCAAGAAATTCAAACTTATCTTCCTTCTTTGATTTTTCTTTCTTCGTGCTTTCCTCAATTTCTATTTCTCCATTTGATAAATCTTTTAGAAAGAACTTGGAAGGACGAGAGCTCGCTTTGTAAAAATTTGTGTTTTGATTGTTTTGCATTTCAACATAAACTCTCGCACCAAGAGTTGCCCAAGGGGTTTTTCCTAATTTAGAAAATTCTTTATCGTATTTTTTTTCAACTGCAATTCTCCAAATTTCTTCTATTGAAAGTGGTCTTTTTTCTTCACGTAAAATTGTGTCCGCAAGTTTTAAAAATGTCATTCGTTCCATAAAAAAAATTCTTTCTCTAAAAATCTAACATACTAGTAATCTCAACAACTCATCTACTCAACTTACTTCTTCCCAAACACCACACTTGCAATCGTATGCACACCACCGCGAATGTTGTAATCTGCAATCACTTCCATCCATTTTGGTTTGCAGCATTTCACTAAATCGTCGAGAACGCGATTGACTAAATGTTCCTGATAAATTCCCACCGTGCGATACGAAAGCAAATAATATTTGAATGAACGCAGTTCGATAATTTCTTTTCTCGGAATGTAATTTACTTTGATTGTCGCAAAATCGGGTAAACCGGAAAACGGACACACCGCCGTGAACTCATCCGTATCAATGTTGATGATAATATCTTTCCCGATATGTTCGTACGGAAATGTTCCCAACTCCTTTGCGTTTATTTTTTCATATCCATCGAAGGGAAGCGATTTTCCCAAAGGTTGAATTTTTGTTTGCTGAGGCGAGTGAATTTGTTTCTTCTTCATAAATTGATAAATTCTTGCAAAATTTTCGCAACAAAATAGAGAAAACAAAATGAAATTACGAATTATGATTTCCAATTTTCAATTTTCAATTTTCAATTTCCGGTTGAGAATTCTAAATTACCAATTACGAATTACCAATTACATTATTCTCCTCGTGATAATTTCTATGCCGTTCATCGTTAGTTGTGCGTCAAAAGAAATAATGACGATTGATATGAACAGTAAACCGATAAGAGGATTTGATGAAAAAAAACAACAGGAAATGTTGCTCGGAGAAATCTTCCGTTCCGATTTAAAGGGAAATCCGTACGGTTGGTTCGACTCAAATTATACGGCGGCAAAAATAAACGATTCGCTCGTTTCGGAAATTAAAAAACTTCTGACCAATGATACGCGCATCGAAATTATAATGGGAACGTGGTGCAGCGATACCCGCGACCATCTCCCGCATCTTCTCAAATTATTAGATATGCTCAACTTTTCCAGCGAAAAAATTTCTCTCTTCTGTGTTGATAGAAGCAAACAATTTCCTCTCGGACCCTCGCAAGAGAGAAACATCAGCAGCGTACCAACGATTATATTTTTCAAAGGCGAGAATGAATTAGGAAGGTTCGTGGAAGCGCCGCAAGAGACGCTGGAAAAAGACATTCTAAAAATACTTTCCGGAAAGTAAAGAAACCTGCGAAGGAAGTATTGGGAAAAAGTGATGTTCAAATCGGATAAACAAAAATTTGCGATATACAGCGGAAGTATGAGCGCAGGATTAATTGCACTCTTATTTTTGCTCAATGTTTTTGATGGACTCGAATTAAAAACGCTTGATATCCGCTTTCGTATGCTATCGGAACCGGCAACAGCGAGTAAGGATATCGTCTTTGCTGTTATAGATGATAATAGTCTTCACGCGTACGAATCCCATAATATGCCCTGGCCCTGGCCCCGCAGCGTGTACGGAGAGTTAGTAAATTATTTTCAACAACACGGAGCGAAGGCGGTCGTTTTCGATATTCTCTTCGCTTCCAAAGATATTTACAGCACGTATTTCGGCGACGAGCAAAATGACCAGCAGTTCGTTGCTTCAATGAGTGAAGCAAAAAATGTTCTTCTTGCTATTCAATTAAAGGAAGAAACAGGAAAGTTAAACTTTCCGTTCACCTTCCCGCGGAAGAATGAACTCCCGCTTTCCATCGCTCCCAAACAAAAATATTCTTCCGGAATTTTTCCTCCTTCTGAATACCAAAACGTTGCGCAATCGGTCGGCGTCGTCAATTTTATTTCGGACCGGGATAATATCTGCCGCCGTCTCCCGTTGTTATTCAATTTTAACGATGAGCGTGTAATTCCACAACTCGGTTTCGCCACATATTTAATGACGATGCAACAAGGCGACGCAATTTCTAAAAAAGGAAAACAGTTAATGGTGGGAAAAAATAAAATCCCTCTCGACAAAGATGGAAATTTTATTCTCTGGTGGTATGGCAATGGCGGTCCTAATCAATGTTTTCAGTATTATTCTGTCCACACCATTTTGCAATCGTCCATATTCGAAAAACGGGGAGAACCCTCGCTCCTTCCGCAAAACACTTTTCAGGGAAAATATGTTATCATCGGCTCGAACGCTCCCGGGCTACTCGATTTCCGACCGACTCCATTTACCAAAGATGAAAAATATCCCGGAATGGAAATTTATGCCACAATGCTCAGCAACCTCCTTCAAAAAGATTTTCTGCGAAAAGAATTTTCGTGGATAACGATTTTGATTATTATGCTGATATCCTACTCCGCTTCCTTTACAATGTTTCACCAAACGAGGGTGTATAAATCTGTTCTTATCACCGTAGGGCTTGCGTCGGTATGGATTGCGATATCGTGTTATTTTTTCTCGACTCAAAAACTCTGGCTGGATATTGTTCCGCCGATTTTTGCGCTCGCGACATCATTCGCCATCTCTTCATCATGGAGTTATTCTTCGGAAGGAAAAGCGCGAAGACAATTACGAAAAACATTCAACCGGTACCTCGATGCAACGGTGGTGCGGCAATTGGAATCCAACCCGAATGAAGCAGGGCTCGGCGGGAAAGAAATGGAAGCCACGGTATATTTTTCGGATATTA
>JAGXRH010000129.1 GCA_018335975.1 Ignavibacteriales bacterium | reverse complement strand
AAGTGTTTATATACCTTCCACTTTTGGCAATACCATGATGAGAAGTTTTTATGGCTCTTCCACTTTTGGCAGTATCATCGCGACAAGTGTTTATATACCTTCCACTTTTGGCAATGGCATGATGAGAAGTTTTTATGGCTCTTCCACTTTTGGCAGTATCATCGCGACAAGTGTTTATATACCTTCCACTTTTGGCAATACCATGATGAGAAGTTTTTATGGCTCTTCCACTTTTGGCAGTATCATCGCGACAAGTGTTTATATACCTTCCACTTTTGGCAATGGCATGATGAGAAGTTTTTATGGCTCTTCCACTTTTGGCAGTATCATCGCGACAAGTGTTTATATACCTTCCACTTTTGGCAATACCATAAATATTAGTTTTTACCCTATTTGTAATTTACCGCAATACTATATGAAAAGTTTTTACCCTATTCGCAATTTCACGCAAGCCATTATTTTAAAATTTTCTCATATTTTTGGCTTACAACAGACAATTTTGCCTCTGTTTGATAGATGGAAAGAATTTCCGCTTCACCCGGAAAAATTGACAGATTGGGAGGAAGGTAATTTGGTTGAGCGCAATGATAGATTCGTAGAGGGTTTTTTGTGGGAAAATGGGGAATGAAACCTTTCTTACAACATCAAACTCGTTTGTCCCTTCTTCCTCAATCGCCAACCATCGCTTCCGACACGCTCGCCAATATCTTCCAACGTGATGGGACGTTTTACGCTTCCAACTTTTAAGAATGGATGTAAAAGTGATTTGCTGCGAAGAATATCGTGCTGCGCGTAACCGAGTTGTTTGAGAATAGGAAGAATAATAACTTCTCGCACGCTATCCTCTTTGAAATCGGGAGAGTTGAGTTGCTTAAAATCGAACGTGCCGAGAAGTTGTTGTGTGGTGTGCATTGAGAATTTTAGAACCGAGTTTTTTTTAGTAGATTTTACCAGAAAATTTCGTTTTCAAAATCATTCATATTTTTAACGTATGCTTCGTACAATCAATCAAGAACAGTTCAGTATTGATAACATTGCTGTAACAACATTGGCGAGGTCATATAATATCCTTTCTTCCCAAGTTCAACTAAAAAACTTACTATCATCCGTTCTTCTAATAAATGATATCAATAAATTTACTAAATATGAATTGCATAATTTGTTCAACGAAATTATTTACAAGTACTATAATGGTGAAACTACCGTAAAAGCGTTATTGGTAAAATATTTTATCAGAGAAAGAGTTGTTGCAGCATTTGAAATAAAATCGAATAAAAGTAGAATTGATTTTCTCCGTATAAATGGAAGTACTATGAGTTATGAGATAAAATCAGAATTGGATACTCTTCTCAAATTAAAAAAACAAGTAAATGATTACCAGAAATTATTCGATTACAACTATGTCGTAATTGACGAAAAACATTTGACAAACGCAAGAGAGATTATTCCTTCTCAATATGGTATTATCAGTGTATGCAATGGAAAACTGTCAGAAATTCTAAAAGCGAAAAAAAATATTTTCATTTGCGCTTCGTCTCAATTAAATTTATTTACGAAAAAAGAATTGGAATATTTTTTTGAAGGCATGAACTGCGATAAAAATAAAATCCTAAAAAAATATAGCCCATTGAAGTTAAATGAAATATTTAGAGCAATGCTCAAAGATAGGTACGAAAAGAAATGGGGTTTCTTACTTGAACACCGTCGCGAAATATTACCTATTGATTACCAGTTCTTTTTTAACAATAACATCCTACCATCAATAATCTACACTTAATTCAACTCTCCGAGGTTGACTTTGGTTTTAATGCAATGTAAATAGTGTTGCATTGAAATCTTCTTAAATTTTGCTTGGTTTTTTCCTGACTCTCTATTATCACGGATATTTTTCAACGTTTCATATCCTGCATTGTTTATTAAAAATTCTTCCTTTGTTCTCTCAATATTACTTACTACGTCTGAATCAAGAACGGATGGTACTATTGTAGTTTCAAACTCCGATAAATTTTTTGCGTTACCCTTAAATCCATAATAAACGTTATCAATAGGATCATAAAATATAAACCCGGGACTAATTGTCCCACCTGAGCTAATCTCGTCTTTTTTTATCCCAACATAATCTCCAAATGCGCTGAAACCATAATTAGAATTATTGTAGAGTTCGAGTAAACTATTATCTGCTTCTCCAATAACTTCTCCGTGTGCTAATCTAATGTTTTGTATGTCAGTATTTATTGCACTTCGAATGATAATCGTAAAATTGTTTGGGAAACTCTCGTGAATTGCTCGACTATGTTTTTTTATTATCGGATTAGTTACTGGAATAGTATCTAAATCATAAATAATTATATCTGCATCACGCATAGAGCAACCTCTTAGTTCCGTCATTGAATGTTCAAAACCGTTGAAAAAAATTCTAAACGCTATACTTGAAAAATAATTTTTCAAAGAATTAAATTGTGTTTTTACTGTATCAATTTCGCCAGTTTCTTGTGCCAGCGATGAAACTACTGGAATAACTTTCGCGGATATTGTATTTAATGAACTATAAAAACTTATCCTTTTGTCCAATCTTGAAATTGTATTACGAAAAAACTTTATGACTTCATCGGCCGTACTTGGCGTCGGTGAGAGATAAATCGGCAAATCAACTAAAATTTTCTTTGTATTAACACTCTCGATCAAATCTTTATATATTTTTTCAGATTCATCTTTGTTATTCACTCTATCTTTCTCTTTAATGACTTCAATCATTGGCATCATATAATCGCCAAAATCAAATTCAGTCAAAACAACGTTTTCTTGTTGTCGTGATCGAAAAACGGGAACATATTTATATTTCATCATATTGTAATTTCAAATTATTTATAAAATTTATTTCTTCCTCAGTAAAATCCAGTTCTGCATTATCTATAATATGATATTTCCTAAATTCGCTTTCTGGAAGCGGTTCTAAATAAAAATCAATGAACTCGTTAAATTCTTTTGCTACCCAAATATATTTACTTAAAAACTTGGAATTTGTTTTGTACTCATCAATCTTATTACGCAATATTTCACTATAAGTTTGTAAATAATTAATTTTGGAAAATTTATCCTCGAAATTTGAGATGTAATAAAACGAATTGAGATAATGAATAGCATTGTCTTTCTTAAAATAGTTCGTACTTAATAAATCAGAAGTATCGTTTAATTTACTCTTTTGTTTGTAGTCATCAATAATAGATTTATAATAATCAGAAATTGCGACTCGAGGAAATATTGCTTTTTCCGTTTCAAGTTTATAGGCATTAACCAAAGGAACACCAATCGCGATACTGTCAACATCTAAAAACCATCCAGCATCCACTCCCCCTCTTAAAAAATATCCTTCTGAAACAAATTCATTCATCAATCGACTAATCAGTTCCATTATTTCAACAAATAAATCTGGCTTCTCGGTTTCGTCAACAATGTAATCAACAGTTATACAGATGTTATCACTAAACAAGTAGCCATTATAATTTTCGTTTTTAATAAGTCGAGTTACATTTTCGAAAATATTTATGAGACGATTTAAACTTTCTGATTCGCGATAATTAGGTTGGGTGCTATCATTATTTTCAAGTGCTTCCTTCTCAAAATCTGGCAACAGACTACTAAAACCAAGTATATCTAAAAAAACTACTATCTTTCTTGAGTATTTAGCCATTGGAATTTTTTGTTCATATTGTAGATAATGTGCAAATTATTTTCCAGTAAAAATATACTCAATTCATTTTCAAGAAAAAGAAGGGGGAAATTTCATCGCGATTTTCGTTTTGCGTTGTACACCGCTTTCGGTTCTTCAACGTGAAATCCAATCGAGCGTTTTGGTTTTTCCGGCGGAATTGTTAGCTGGCGAATTGCCTCAAAGATAAGTTGAATCTGTTTGTCGTGTTCTTTCAGTTTTTGTACAACTTCTTTGTGCGTAGAAAGAAATTCCCGTAACTGAACAAACGCACGCATAATTTCTATATTGACAACAACTGCGCGGTCGCTTCTCAATACACTCGAGAGCATTGCAACTCCTTGTTCAGTAAATGCAAAGGGCATATATCTTCGTCCACCGCGATTATCCGTTTTTGAGGTTTCAATTTGAAACCTCAAAAGTGGTTGTACTTTTTGAAACTCTTCTTCCGTTAATCGAAACATAAAATCTTCGGGAAATCTTTTCTGATTTCGTTTCACGGCAAGATTGAGTGATTTTGTCGGAACGTTATACAATTCTGCAAGATGAACATCGAGCATAACTTTCTGTCCACGAATAATGAAAATACGTTTTTCAATTATTTCAACGGAATGAGTTGTGTGTGTTCCATAGAATTTTATTTTCGGGTGAAAATATACTCAATTCACTTTCAAAATTAAGGAGAGGGTTTAAAATCAAAAAAGGTTTCTACGTTTGAGTAGAAACCCTTATGGATTCCCGCTTTCGCGGGAAGGACAACTATTAAATAAACAAGGGAGCCATTACAAGTGTAATTGTGGAAAGTAATTTTATTAACACATGGAGCGATGGACCCGCAGTATCTTTAAACGGGTCGCCAACGGTATCGCCGACAACGGTTGCTTTATGCCAATCGCTTCCCTTTTGTTTTCCCACTTCGACAAACTTTTTGGCATTATCCCACGCGCCGCCGCCGTTATTCAAAAAGAGCGCCATCAGAATTCCGGTGATTGTTCCGACCATCAAAAATCCGCCAACCACTTCCGCTCCCGTTGCGCCGTGTAACGGGCTTCCACTCACTTGATACAACCATTTGAACAACACTCCGACAACAATCGGCATTGCAACTACGAGAACTCCCGGTACAACCATTTCTTTCAATGCAGAGGTGGTAACAATATCAACACACTGTCCGTAATCAGGTTTCGATGTTCCCTTCATAATACCCGGATTATTTTTGAATTGTTCACGAACGTTATTGATAACAGCGTATGCCGCTCGTCCGACTGCTTTAATTGCAAGCGAACAAAATAAGAATACCAACATCGCGCCGAACATTGCTCCCACAAACACTGCCGGTTTCGATAAATCAATACCCGTTAAATGTCCGCCGTAATTTCTCACTTCATCAAAATACGCGCTGAATAAAAGAAACGCCGCCAATGCCGCAGAACCGACTGCATATCCCTTCGTGAGGGCTTTTGTTGTATTTCCTACTGCATCAAGTCTATCCGTTTTTACGCGAATATGTTCCGGTTGTTTGGACATTTCAATAATTCCACCGGCGTTATCCGTGATGGGACCAAATGTATCCATTGCAAGAATGTACGCCGCAGTTCCTAACATTCCCATTGTTGCAACAGCAGTTCCGAATAATCCTGCTTCTTTCAAACCGGAATTTTCACCAAGAAAATAGGCAGAGATAAGCGCAGCGGAAATAACGAGAACCGGATAAGCGGTAGATTCCATACCGACGGCAATACCGGCAATGATGTTTGTTGCGGGACCGGTTTTCGATGCTTCGGCAATTGATTGCACCGGACGATATTTGTATTCAGTATAATATTGTGTAATGAAAACAAAGGCAAGAGCAGTGAGAACACCAATCACACCGCACAAAAAGAAATTGAAATAGTACTGGTCGCCGAGCAACCATTTTGATGCGACGTAAAAACCAACCATTGCGAGAACGGTTGTTACATAATAGCCGCGATTGAGCGCTTTCATCGGGTCTTCATCTTCATTGGTTTTTACAATCATAATTCCGATTGCAGAAGCGATGATACCAAATGCACGTGCAACCAACGGAAATAACAACACCGACATTAAACCGCTCGCGCCGAGCGCTTCGGGATTCGCTTTATACAATGCTGCTGCAAGAATCATTGCGCCGATATTTTCCGCCGCAGTGGATTCAAATAAATCTGCGCCACGACCAGCACAATCGCCAACGTTATCACCGACTAAATCCGCAATAACAGCGGGATTACGCGGGTCATCTTCGGGAATTCCCGCTTCAACTTTTCCGACTAAATCTGCGCCAACATCTGCGGCTTTGGTATAGATTCCACCGCCGAGTTGAGCAAACAATGCAACAAACGATGCGCCGAATCCATAACCGGCGATGAGTAACGGAATTTGTTCGACTGATTTAGCAACATTTAGAGCATTGACAATTCCAAAAAGTCCGGCAACACCAAGTAAACTTAGCGCAACCACGAAGAAACCGGAAACCGCTCCGCCGCGTAATGCAGTTTGCAACGCTTCATTCAAACTTCGCGTTGCTGCAGAAGCAGTGCGAATGTTTGTCCGAATCGAAACCCACATTCCCATATATCCCGCAGCGACTGAACATATTGCGCCAAGAATAAACGAGAGCGAAGTCCACAAGGCAAGTTGTCCGGCAGAATGTACCGGGTCAAACTCCTGATGAGCGCGAACAAACGCGTACAAAATGTAAATGAGCAATGCAAGGGCAATTGCTAACATTCCAATAGTACGGTTTTGCCGGCGAAGAAATGCTTCCGCGCCTTCTTTAATTGCGTCGGAAATTGCGCGCATCGCATCTGTACCCGTATCGCGACTCATTACATTTTTAATGAGATACACGGCGAATAATAAACCGAAAACGCTAATGCCAAGGATAAGATTTAATTCCATATCGTAAGGTTGATTTTCTTAAGTAATGTGATGAACTGATAAATTTATTTCTTTGCCTCTTCGACGACCTTTACTTGAACAACGACTTTGACATCGGTGTGCAGTTTAACGGTAACCGGAAACGTCCCGATGCTTTTAATCGGTTCGTCTAATTCAATCATCCGTTTATCAACGTCGAATTTTTGCAATTTGAGTTCATTCGCAATATCCATCGAGGTAACGGAACCGAATAATCGTCCTTCCTCGCCGACTTTCACCGAAACAGTAACGGTAACATTCTGTAATCCCGATGCAAGTTGTTGTGCCGAACGAAATTCTTTTTTATGCCGGAACTCGTGCATCCGTTTTTCTTCTTCCAATGCGCGGAGACTTCCGGCAGTGGCTACGTACGCAAGGTTTCGAGGGAGAAGATAGTTGCGCGCATAACCATCTTTCACGGTCAGCACGTCGCCCATTTTCCCTAATGTTTCAATATTTTTTCTCAAAATAATTTTCATTTTTTCCTCTTTCCTATCGAATGACTGAAGATACATACGGAAGCAGTCCAAGATACCGGGCGCGTTTGATTGCTGTTACCAACTGTCGTTGATGTTTTGCACACGTTCCCGTAATACGCTTGGGGGTTATTTTTCCCTGTTCCGAAAGAAGCCGGATTAATTTTTTCTCGTCTTTATAATCTAAATAGAGGTCTTTCCATCGGCAAAATCTGCAAGAACGTTTTTTCAGCGAATCTTCCATTTGTTTTTTACGACGGTCAGAAACCTGTGTGGGGTCAAATTTTCTTCTTCCTGGCATTATTTTATCACTCCTTCCGGTGTTGTATGGGGATGAACGCCAACTTCAATGGGCGTGTGTAATTCTTCTTTCGCTTCCTGTAATTCTTCTTTGATAATTTCCTGCGTAATTATTTCCTGTGTGAGCGGCGCAATTTCTAACACCAGCGGTTTCAAGGCGCGTGCTTTCAACATCAGTTTGGAAATTGCGATGGTGAGATGACGAAGAATGGATTCATCGAGCCGGAAGAAATGCTCGAATTCTTTTATAAAGGTCGGCGATGCGTGATATTCGCAAATGGCATAGAACCCGTTGTTCTTATGCTTTATCGGGTAGGCAAACCGTTTGCGCCCCCAGCGTGTGTGAGTAACGATTTCACCGCCGTGTCTGGTTATAATATCCTGCACCTTCGCAATCGCTGCTTCAATAGCGGCATCTTCTAACGCGCCATTGATGATGTAGGTAGTTTCGTAGAGTTGTTTTCTTTGTTCCATTATGTTTTCTCTTTGGACTATTGTTAATGATTGGCTTCAATCACGATTTTTTTTTCTTATGAATTGAAGCAGAGAATTCTCGTTTCGGTAACGAGTGTTAATTAAAAAATTTATTGCGAGATTGAAAATCACCCGTCGGATACTATTTCTTCGGCGCTTCTTTTCCTGCGGCTTTGGGTGTTTCTTTTCCTTTCGCTTTCCCTTCACCTTCGGCTTCTTCATCTTCTTTCTTCCCTTTGCCAATAACTTCAACCTCTTTCGCTTCTTCGGCAGCCGCTTCTCCCGCGACAGGTGTTTTTTCAACAATCGGAGGAATGACGGAAACAATCGTATCGCCGACACGGTTGAGAATCTGCACGTTTTCAATCGAAAGGTCTTTCACGTGGACGGAATGATTTATCATCAGTTCCGAAACATTTATTTCAATCTGCTCGGGAATGTCTTTGGGAAAACATTCAATATGAAGCGTGTGCAAAACGTGTTGTAAAATTCCACCGAGACGAACTCCCGCAGGGGTTCCGCCTGTTAAGACAATCGGAACTTCGAGCGTCAGTTTTTCATCGGAACGAACTCCCTGAAAATCCACGTGCAGCGGTCTCTCGGTTACAGGGTCAACCTGCACTTCGCGGATAATTCCCTGCCGAACGCCGCCGGGGGAAAACGTGAGGTTAAGGATATGTGTTTCCGTACTGCGAATAAGCGGAAGAAGATGTTTCTCGCGTACTTTGAGCGGAACGTTTTCTTCGCCGTGTAAATAGAAAATGCCGGGGATAAGTCCATCGCGGCGCAACTGACCTACTTTTTTCTTTTGTTGAGTTCGTACTTCAACGGGTAATGTAATTTCTTTCATTGGTTATCTTTCTACAATCGTATTTGATTTTCTTCTTGCTGCGTTATCCCTTCGGAATATCGAACAGCGAACTGATGGACTGATTATTATGGCATCGGACAATTGCATCGCCAAAAACTTTCGCAACTGTCAGTATTTCAATTTTTCCTTTTATCCCTTTGGAAGGGAAAGAATCGGTTACAAATAATTTTTTTACCGGTGATTTGTTGACACGCTCGATGGCGTTCTTTGAAAGAACTGCATGCGTGCAAACTCCGTAAATATCTTTTGCTCCGGCGTTTTTCAGTGCGTCAACTGCATTGGTGAATGTTCCCCCCGTATCAATCAAATCATCCACGATAAGTAAATTTTTTCCTTTCACGTCGCCGATGATGTTCATTAACTCTGCCACATTCGGTTTCGGGCGGCGCTTATCTATTAAAATCAAATCTGCCTGAAGCCGTTTTGCGTACGCGCGGGCGAGTTTTATTCCTCCGACATCCGGCGAAACTATGCCAAGGTTGGGAATTTTTTTTCTCCGGAGAAACGGCATAAACACCGCAGACGAATATAAATGGTCAACGGGTATATCAAAAAAACCTTGAATCTGCGGCGCATGTAAATCCATCGTAATTATCCTGTCCGCTCCAGCAACCGTAATTAAATTCGCAACAAGTTTCGCGGTAATGGAAACACGCGGCTGGTCTTTTCTATCCTGCCGCCCGTACCCGAAATACGGAATCACCGCAGTAACTCTTTTTGCCGAGGCGCGTTTCGCCGCATCAATCAGGATGAGTAACTCCAATAAATTATCCGCGGGCGGGTTGGTGGATTGAATAACAAACACATCGTCGCCGCGGATGTTGGAATCGTACTTCGCCCAGATTTCCCCGTCGGCAAAGTTTTTAATATCGCATTTGCCAAGCCCAATTCCTATCGAACGGGCAATAGCATTCGCGAGTGAGGGATGTGAACGCCCGGAAAAAATCTTCAGATTTGCCATGAACTTGGGGAACTATTCGGTAAAAGCGAGTCAGGTACTCTCCCGACGCAAAATGAAAACTCTGCTTTCAAAAAAAAGTGAGGCAAAAAATACTTAAAAGGAGTTAACTACGCAAGAGAATTTCCACTTTCAAAGAAAAAATCTGGAAACTCACTAAAAATATTTGTTCCCTCCCGCATTTATCAGTTGCACTCCTGCGTCTTCTTTTGAAGAAATACAAAAGGTCATCTGCAGTTTCCAGATGACCTTTGCATTTTCCAAAGTTATTATCCCCCCTTGTCAAAGGGGGTTAGGGGGATTTAATATGGGTAATTATAGAACTTACTTCATCACCGCTAGTTTTTTCACAGAAACGTAAGCACCTGCGGTAAGTTTGTAAAAATAAATTCCACTATTCAGAGAAGAAGCATCAAACCTTACAGTTTTAAATCCCGCAGTTTCTATCCCCTTGACCAATGTTGCAACTTCTCTTCCTAATACATCGTAAATTTTCAGCGTTGTGAAAACTTCTTCCGGTAAATCAAATCGTATTTCGGTTATTGGATTGAA
>JAGXRH010000128.1 GCA_018335975.1 Ignavibacteriales bacterium | reverse complement strand
ATCGAGCCAAAGAAAATTACCCGCCGATGCAGGCATTGGTCCTGTGTGAATTAAATCTTTGGGAAAAGTATCCCAGATGTACGCAAAAGGATTTTTTACGACAAGCATTGTTACTAAAAATCCCAACACGAGATTAAACACGAACATCACTTCCGCTTCCCATCCTTTTCGAGAAGAGTACCCGATTAGAACTATGCCAATGATAATCGTGTATAAAGTCCAGAGCATAAAACTTCCCTCCTGCCCCGCATAAAACGTGGAGATGAGAAGATGGAGCGGTAAATCGGTAGAACTGTAATTCCACACATACGAATATTGAAACTGATGTGTAAGAATCAGATAGAGGAGATAGAAAGAACTGACGATGATGGAAATTGCCGTTCCGTGAAAACTGACACGGGCGAGTTGAAGATATTCGTTCGTCTTTTTTTTGTGGGTCAGGAGATATGCTATTCCTGAAACGATGACTGAAACAAATGCGAAGAAGATAAGGTAGCGACCAATCATAAAGGTTTTGAATGTAGTGTATGGAATTTCCGGTTCATTAATTTTGAAGTTGGTTGCCTGACCATTACTTCCAAGTTTTTTTACAAAGTCTTCTTCATTTGTTCCGATGTCCCTTCATATTTCGACGGGCATTTGGTCAGAATATCCGAAGCGTGAAAGAAACCATCTATATAACGGCCTTTCACCACTACGGCTTCAGCAACTTCGAAATTGTTCGGTTTTGCTCCGGAGAAAACGACTTGACACGTCGCTCCGTCGTCATCTTTCATAAAAAATACAAATTCATTTTTGTCGGAGTCGTATTTCGTCCCTTTATCAACAACCACGGCTCCCTTCACCTGAATTTTTCGCTGTGTTTTCATCGCATCGGTTATCGTGCCGTATTCAACTTTGTTTTCCATAAAACTGAACGAAAGGAAAACAAGAAGTCCGAGAATAATAACGCTGCCTAAAATTACTTTCAATTTCATAATATATCTTTCTTTAAATATGATTGGATTGTTCTGCTTCTGATACGCGTTTATCTAACTTTACCAAATAACTATAAATTCCTACCCAACAGATAAGAACGATTGTCATAACGATATAAAGTTGATGTTGTGAAAAAAAGTCGTACATAGTATGTTTTAAGATATACAAAAGATGTGCCGAAACACGCTGTTGAAAATAACAGCAATTTCTGAATTTCGTTCACTTTTTGTTTTCATTTGTAAGAAATAGGGATTGAATATTTTCAAGAATGAGAGGTTTTAGTTACGCAAGTTCCTGCTTTTTCCAAAGGAGTGTTTCAACCCGAACTCGTAGATTCCACATCCAGAAAAAGAGTGCGGCAAAACAGAGACCGGAAAGATAAAACAGTACGCGCATATTCGGTGCAATACCTTTCGATTCAAAAAGCGGACCTTTTCCTTGAGCGTCGCCGGCAGAACCGGGATGTAGCCCCGACATCATTCTTGGCATAACGAAGATGAAAAAGGGAACGGTGATTCCGGCAATAATCGAATATGCGGCTGAAAGTTGGGCGCGTTTTTCTTCGTTATCAATAGCGGAGCGTAAAGCAAAATATGCGCCGTAGATGAGCAGTAAAATGAAAATGGATGTTTGCCGCGGGTCCCAGTTCCAGAATGCGCCCCAATTAAATTTCGCCCATATCGCGCCTGTTACTGTTGCTAACACACAAAAAACAAACCCTAATCCAGCCGCTGAAACAGATTTGATATCATTCTGATAATCCCTCGTTCGCAAGTACTGTACGGAAAACACGAGCGAGGTAAGAAATGCGATAACACTTACCCACGCCATTGGTACGTGAAAAAAAATGTTCCGCGCTTTTTCTTCCAACCCGGGAATAATCGGAAACTCGTACCAATGTTGGGGATTTGCCACCATAGGAAATGAAAACCCGACGATGATAACAAAAGTGAGAATTACTCCGAGGAGATATTTAAATATTTTACTCATAGATTACCAAATTCACGACGGATTACCAAATTGTAAGAAATTATGAAGATGCTCTCCAAAATTCATTTCTTCTTTACCCAATGTTAGTCTTTCCAAATTACATCAAATAATAATGATGAGGCAATAAAAGTGGCGATAAGATACGAAATAAGCATTTGAAAATTTCCCAGAGTTTCAGAAAACGGTGCGCCTTCCACCGCAAGTTTCGTAGCATCAATCACGGTAATGAACATTGGAAGCAACACCGGAAACGAAAGAACGGGATACAGAGTTCCTTTTGTATTCGCCTTCGCGACAATTGCGGCTAACATTGTTGAAGTTACCGCAAGAGCAAGGGTGCCGAAAATGATGACGAGAAAAAAAATATCTGGCCGCCGAAGCGTAAATTCGGGAACAAAAAGAAAAAAAAGAATCGTGGTAAAAAGATTTAACCCAAGGAGGAGAACGATATTGAAAGCCATTTTTCCGTACAGCACGGTTGATGGCTTTGCGGAGAGTTGGAGAAGTAACGTTGTTCCCCGTTCCTCTTCACTCACAAACGTTCGTGATAACCCTGACATACTCGCAAAAAAAATTATAATCCATAAAATTCCTGCGTAGATGAGTGAACCCGGGCTTTCTGCCTGTATAGCAAAAATAACAATCGAGATAGTCGTAATAACGAACATCACCAACGAATTCAGTGCATACCGTGTACGGAGTTCCGAACGGATGTCTTTCAGAAATATCGCAATGGTAGAATTCATACAAACGCCAAGAGGAATGGAGAGAAAAAAATTACCTTTGTCGTTCCTGAAAGATTCAGTTCAGACAAAGGTAATGGGAAAATAAATATTGGCTAAATTACAAAATGTAAATAAATCCCGTTGTGAATCCGATACCGCCGATGTTGACATCCTGCGATTTCTGGGTGGAGTAACTGGATTCATCAAATCTGAATTTTTGAATTGAAGCAAGCGAAATTTCACCATTGACAAAAAACGCAAGCCCTTCGTCCGCAAGCACATAACGAATCCCGCCTTCAAAGGCAAGTCCAAAAAATGTTTTATATGTTTTATGCCGCGGGGCAATGGTGTAGGAATATCCTAACGAGGGGTCTGTTGCCTCTTTTGAATAATCCAGCGTCGCGCCGAAATAACCAAACCCGACACTTAAGTAGGGATAAACATTTGCATTCGGTTTAAAGAAATACTTTGGTCCGATGGTAACCCAATTTTGTTCCCATGAAATTTTCTCGTTGACAGAAGTCGTTTCTGCCGGACTTCCATCTATACTCTCGTAATTCTGCTTATATGCTTTAGAAAATGTATGATATTTTATCTCGATGTTCATACTATTGAAGAGGTTAAAATCGGCGTTTAATCCATACACAGCACCGCTGCTTGAACCCAGAACTGAATCGAA
Organism: Ignavibacteriales bacterium; assembly: GCA_018335975.1. Classification (GTDB taxonomy): domain Bacteria; phylum Bacteroidota; class Ignavibacteria; order UBA10030; family F1-140-MAGs086; genus JAGXRH01. The sequence goes on along the minus strand of JAGXRH010000128.1, from coordinate 6,499 downwards.
CTGAGGTACGGAACTCGAAAAAATTCCAAGTCGAAAACCAATCGAAGCGTGGATATGCTCCTTGATGGAATTTTTCGTCACATGCTTCGAACCTATCGCCTGCTCTTTAAACAGCGAGGTACTTTCGAATGATGGTGGAGTGATTGGCTTAAATTGTGCGGCAGCAAATGACGTACAAAGGATAAAGAATAAAATTTTGGTCATAAAAGTGTTCATACAATTCCCTTTCTCAATGGGTATGGTAAAATTTTTCTGTCAAATGTTACGAAAATAAACGCGAAATTTCAAAAATTCGGGAGGATTTTTTTAAGGATGAAATGCAAGACTCGAGCCCACCCATGTTTTATTTTTATTATAATCCACTCCCATCATTTTCCCTTTACTCATCCGAACGAGGTTATTTACTAACAGCGGTTTCTCTTTCCAGATAAACATCATTCTAATTTCTACTTTTGCAAATTCATCCGGTGTTTGAATGCACGGAGCGTATTCTACTTTTCGCTGAAGAATATAATTTTGTTTTTCCGTAATACTCTCAAGCATATCTTTTGTTACTTCAACGGATACGCCTGTTCCAGCGAATGAAAACAGTGGCTTCAGAACATAGTTATTCAAATCGGACGGATATTCCTTCAACTCATTCAGGAAATATGTTTTCGGTGCATAGTTGCTTTCGATAAATGAAAGCGAGTATTTGCTGATTTTAAAAAACCAGTTGGGATGCCCTGCCCACGTTACGTCAAGTTCATCGGTAAAATGAAAATCGAGGTGAAGATTTTTTTTGGTGAGTTCATCAAAAATCACTCTATTATAAATTCGTTCGATGGGAATTTCTTTTCCATTTTCTTTATAAAAAAGTTTCTTTCCCCGTTTCACAATTTTGGTTACACAAACGCTTTTTACTCCGAGCATTGATTCCGTGCAGGCAAAATCAATTCGCGTTTTTTGCTTCTCAGGTTCAATTTCAAGAAGGACGACATTTTCCGGCGCGCTATCGCCAATGATAATTTCCTTTAATAGCGAAATGTATGTTCGTTCATTCAACCCATTGAAATACGTTGTATAATTTTCCGGAATAGGAAAGTGCTTTCTTGCAACTCTCTCCATCAACGCTTGATAACAGTAGAGCGAAGGAAATCCCTGCAACTCGATTAACTGTGGAATGAATTTGCCGGATTCATCTTTGCAAATTCCAAAATCAATCTGTAAAAACGTTGGATGTTGCGATTCGTTCGGGACATTGAAACCTTCGGGAATTGCTTGACGCGATTTTTCGAGATACTGTTTTGAGGTAACACTTAACAGAATTTCTTCAGCGGCTGTTACGAGAACTTTCGTAAATTCTTCAGAAAGAAAAACAGGAGTTTCAGAAACACGGAAATCGGCGGGATACTTTACGGTTGTGTTGAGTTCAGCAAGAAATGCTTCGTATTTTTTTTGAGAAAACGAATCGTTGAACTGTTTTCGAAGTTGGGAAATCATTCGTTCAGTTTTTAAGGAGAGATATAAAAATCTTTACTCTACTTTTCACCTAAATTAAAAACTGTCCCTGCTCCATTATTTTTTCCCCGGCTACCTCAATATCGAATTCGCGACCAACACAATCAATATGCGTTGTGGAAACCCAATTTGCGCCCGTGTGTTCGCCGTACGGATTTCCAAAAGCAAGATGGACTCCCGGAAGTTTTTCGTCCTGTAAGATATTGCCGCAGATTTCTTTTAAGGCAGTGTTAATACCAATCGCGAATTCCCCGACGCGATTACTGTTTTCATCGGTATGAATGTAATCAGTAAATTCATTAAGCAGAGTAGCGTAAGAGCAATGAAGCGACTTGATTCGGCTATCTTTTATCTCAATGGTAATTGGCGTTTCTTTTAAATCGCCATACTTTGCGCAAAGATAATCACCCACAACTCCATCTACAATGAATGTGCCATTGACATTCATCGGCGTTGTTAAAATTTCTCCCCCGGGAAGATTTCCCCATTTATCAACCGAAATAATTCCACTCGTTTTCAACCAGTGTAATTTAGGAGAAAACTCTGCAACGATATTCGTCCCTCCTTTCGAACGAACACGAATGATTTCCGCTTTCTGCACTTTCTGCAATAATTTTGTTCCCAGTTTATCTACTTCAAGGAAATCAGCGCGCATCCCTTCCAGCATAATCTGCTTATTAATGTTCACCATATGCGCGTGACGAATTTTGTGTTTATTCACAACTTTCGTCATTTGAATCCGCGAGCCAAGTTCTCCTTCCTGCGCTACACAAGCGAAAATACTAACTTGCGATGTAGCCAAATCGTCGAGAATATTTTGCGGCATATCTTCCATCGGGCGTTGGGAAAAATCTTCGAGTACAAACACATTGTAATCAGAACCGATTTTTTCAATTTCATACACGAGCGATGCAGCGATTTCTTCGGACGTATTATCCGTAATAACGGTAATTCTCTCCGTCGGTTTCAAACACAAACAAACATTCAGCGCATTCGTGGCGCCAATACTTAACGCTTTATCAAAAGCAATTTCTTTTATACGGACACTCATAGGTATTTTACTTTATCCATCTAATCCGACGTGCGTTTCCTGCACAATATAATCCACGACCTTCCGCACATCGTTTGTTTGACGATACACTTCTAACTGCCTATCTGCTCCTGTTCCCATCTCAGCAATTTTTAAGATACCATTTACTTCGTTGCGACTGCCAAGTTCATCAACAACATCATCAACGAATTGAATCAACTCAACAATCAAAGATTTTGCATCAACTTCTTCCTGTTTACCGAAATCAATCAACTTTCCTTCCAGTCCGTATCGAGCGGCGCGCCATTTATTCTCGTTTAATAACAAACGACGATACAACCGAAATCCTAAATTCGATTTTACTAACTTATATAACTTTGCCGTTATTGCTTGAATAATTGCAGCAAGCGCAATCGTTTCATCCACGCGCATCGGAATATCGCACACACGAAATTCAATCGTCTCGAAAACCGGATGCAAGCGGATATCCCACCAGATTTTTTTTGCATTATCAATGGAATTGAGTTTGATGAGAAGTTTCACGTAATCATCGAACTCGGAAACACTCATAAAGTAATCGGGAATTCCTGTGCGGGGAAATCGTTCAAACACTTTCGTGCGAAACGATTTGAATCCGGTATTGCGACCAAGCCAAAACGGAGAGTTGGTGGAAAGCGCGAGTAAATGCGGAAGAAAATATCGCGCGGCATTCATTACTTGCAACGCAGTCGAACGGTCATCCATACCGACGTGAACGTGCAAGCCGAAGATAAGATTTGCCCGCGCAACGTCCTGCATATCTTCCACGATAACTTTATAGCGTGGATGGTCGGTAATTTTTTGGTCTGCCCAATGAGAAAACGGATGAGTTCCTGCTGCGGCGATTCTCATTCCATTTTGCTTTGCAAGTTTCGCAAGTGTGCTGCGTAATTGCAGTACTTCTCGTCGCGCCTCGTGAATATCGCGGCAAACATTTGTTCCCACCTCCACCACCGATTGATGCATTTCGGGCTTGATGTTTTCGAGAAGAATCATTTTCCCCTGCTCGTAAATTTCATTGATGTGCGAGTGGAGTTCCCGCGTTTCAGGGTCAATGATTTGAAACTCTTCTTCGATACCGAGCGTGAATAAGTTTTTTTGTGACATTAAAATAGAGATTCGTTATCGAATAAAAATTATCAAAAAATAAATATTGGAAGTTTTAATGGAGCCGCTCCGAAAGGCGACAAAAAATGGACAAGTAAAGAAAATTATTTTCATAGAAACTATGGAAAATTATAGTCACTCAATTTCCAAATAACCGTTGCGATAATCAATAACGGTGCGAAAATACCTGAGAAAATTTAATCCGAGTAAACCACGCGCGCTTGAAAATTCCGTTATGTCGAGAGCAAGAATTTCGATGTTCGATACTTCAATTTCGGCAATACGTATTTTTTCAATAAACATTTTCGGCACCTGAATCACGCCATTTGCCGTAACAATTTCTTGTCGTGTTTGAACAAAAGTAGGGTCATAACCGATTGCTTGTAATGTTTTCCATGAAACACAGGTAAACGCCGCGCCGGTATCAAGCACAAGGTCAATTTCTACAGTTCCCTTTTTCCCGGTGAGTTCGACTTTGTTGATGATGAGTGGAAACCCAAGGTGAAAACGCATTACGGAATTTTTTTAAAAGATAATCGCATACCCTTCAGGAACAACCGGACCGTTATAGGTAAGATAGACGTTCACGATTTCTTTTTTCAAGACTTCATTATCAAATTCACGCCGATTTTTGTTGTGAAGAATAACTTCGCCATCAGGGTTGTCGCCCTTTTCAATCGAACGAAACGCCATCCATTCGTTTTCAAACTGTTTGCGTGCATCTTCAAGTTTCATAGTTTTTACCTTTCAAAAGAAATTAAACTCGTTCAAAAATACAGAGTAGAAAGGAAAGCGACAATTTACTTCTTCACTTTCGCTTTTGTTGTTCGCGCCGGTGATTTTTTTGGTTTTGGTGTTGCCGCGTACGTTCTTACAAATTCACCCCACGTCAAATTGTTTTCTCCCGGCTTATATTCTTTTGCTTTTCGGATGGTCATCTTTGCAACAGAATCCACAATCCATTCAAAATTTTCTTCACCAACGGAATTGACATCGGCATCGGGAGCGGGATTACAAAAATCAATTGCATACGGAATTCCATCGCGGACGGCAAGTTCCACCGTGTTCAAATCGTAACCAAGCCATTGGTTAAGTTTCAATACATATTCTTCCAGTGTGGCGAGAAGTTTTTTCTCAATCGGTTGAGGATTACGAACATAGCGGAGATGGTGCGGTTCTTTCGGTGCGTACTGCATAATATGAACGTCGCGCCCGTCTACACAGTAACAGCGGAAATACTCGGTGAAATCAATTTCTTCTTGCAGCATCATCACGAGTTCGCCCGTTTGATTATACGCATCGAAAAATTCACCGGCATTATTTAATCTGTAAACATGCTTCCACCCTCCTCCTGCAAATGGTTTGAAAAAAGCGGGAAATCCGACGTACTGAAATATTCCTTCCCAATCGAGGGGAAAAGCAAGATTGCGAAACGAATTTTCATTCGTATCCGGCGGATGATGATGCGAAGGAAGAATGACTGTTCGGGGAACGGGAACGTCGATTTTTGTTGCAAGACAGTTATTGAAAAACTTTTCGTCCGCGCTCCACCAAAAGGGATTGTTTAAAACTGCCGTCCCGTTCAGCGCGGCATTTTTTAAGTACGCGCGGTAGAACGGAACATCCTGAGAAATTCTATCGAGAATTACGGCGTAGTCCGTTGCGTCGCCTTGCACCACTTTATCAATCCGCACAAACTCTGCGACAATATCATTTTCTTTTTGCGCGTTTATTCGTTCTACTAATGCCGGGGGAAACGTATTTTCCTGCCCGAAAAGAATGCCAATCTTTTTCATACTATAATTTATTTTTTACTTCGTTAATGGTTACTAAATACTGAGGAAACAATTCGCGCCACCAATTCCAATCATGGCCAAAACCTTGTCTGTCATCAAGCCAATGATTAATTCCTTTATCATTCAACACGGTTGACATTTTCACGTTGTCTTCGCGGCAATTATCCGTTTCTCCCGTCGAAAGAATGATGTTCATTTCTTTTAATTTCCGGAGATACCACTCATCATTTAAGTTCGGCATATAATCGGGAGGATTGTTGTAATAACAATTATCATCGTAGTAACCGAAGATAAATTGTTTAATATCGAACGCGCCGCATAACGAAATTAAATTCCCCACTTTTTCGGGATGACGGAATGCAACATTCAGACAATGATAACCGCCAAAACTTGCGCCTGCAACGGCAACAGTAGAAAATCCTGTCTCTTTTTTTGCCATTTCGATGACTTCGTTCAGAATAAGATTTTCATAACTTAAATGGTTGTTCACTCGCTCGGAGGGATGAATATCGTAATTGTACCAACTGAATTTATCGTTGCTATCTGGAGTGTAAATTTTTACCAGTCCCGCATCTACGAGATGAGCGGCAGATTCCACTAATCCGAAATCTTTGTTTTGGTGATAACTCCCTTGCGATGTCGGAAAAAGAATGACGGGATAACCGCCCGTGCCAAAGACGAGCATATCAAACTCGCGTTGCAAATTCGGCGTGAACCATCGGCGATGTTCTTCGTGCATAGAATTTTTTATTTTAAATCGAAAGGAAATATCCCCGGGCGAAAGGGTGTTTAAGTTGGGCAAAATATAGGTAAATCTTTTGAAAGAGTACAAACGAGTGTATAACACAAAAGGCAACTTTGAACGAGTTGCCTTTTATTATTTTTACGCTTCTTCCGGCGCCATTGTTTTTTTCTTATCGAATCTGCTCCGCTCGTTGTGGTCGAGATACCGCTTGCGAAGGCGAATGGATTTCGGTGTTACTTCAACATATTCGTTATCGCCAATCCACTCAATGGCTTGTTCGAG
>JAGXRH010000127.1 GCA_018335975.1 Ignavibacteriales bacterium | reverse complement strand
GCTCTTCGGAAAAATACTTCGTATCAATGTTGATTCAATTGCTCCGCCACTCCATTACTCCATTCCTTCTGATAATCCGTTTGTTGATTCAACGTCTGCGCGTAAAGAAATTTGGTGTTATGGTTTGCGAAATCCGTGGCGATTTGCTTTCGATTCGGTTTCAAATCTGATGTATTGCGGCGATGTCGGACAAAATCAGGTGGAAGAAATTGATATTATCCAAAAAGGAAAAAACTACGGATGGAATACTATGGAAGGAACGCGTTGCTATAACAATACCGTATGCGACACAACGGGCTTGATGCTTCCCATTTATGAATATGACCATGCTGTTGGTTTTTCTATTATTGGAGGATATGTTTATCGCGGCAATAAATTTCCTTCGCTGTATGGAAAATATATTTTCGGGGATTTTTTCACGCAGAAAATATGGGCGATTCACTATGATGGAGAAGCCGTAACGGATACAATTTCCATTGCAAAGGATTTTGGTTTTTGGATTACGTCGTTCGGTGTTGATGAACAGAAAGAAATTTATGTTGCATCGTGGGAAGGAAGAATTTACACCTTCGACAATTTATTTCGGACATTCAAAACCGATGTTGCATTTTCTGTAAAGCCAAACAAACTCAAAGTGAAATCAACACAACCAGCCGTTCTTCCCAATGTTGCAAACTTTCGCGATACCGTCATTTCCCGTTTTGGAGGAAAGAATGGAATTGTTCTCGGAATAAAGGAAACGAATATTGACTCGCTGAAAAAATACGGATGGATTCGTTTCAAGAAGGGAATGGACTTTGGAAAATTTTATACGGCAATTCAAAGTGATACTACTTTCAACGCGCCATTTGATTCAGTAAGAAAATCCGGTTCGAACAAAAAGAAAATATTTGTGAAAGAGTTGAAACCGAATGCGCAAAGTTACACCAATCCGCTTGCGCAAGAGTTTGGTGTGTTTAAATTGAATTTGTATGCAAGCAAGAAATCCATTACACCAAGCGGATTTGATTCACTCACATATGTTGACGAAACGAGTATGTGGAACGGAAAAACGCTTTCACAAATTGCAAACGAAGTTGATACACTTCTATCCAAATATCCGTGGAAGAAATTACCGAATGGAAGTAATGCAACTGTTGGTTCGACCGAATTAGAACAACTCCGCAAAATGCTGAAGGAAATCAACGAAGCGTTTTATACACCAATCTCTCTCACGAACGGGGATTCTGTTATAGCAAATCAAGGATTGAAATTCAGAGGAACAATTGCTCTTCTTTCATTTCCGAAACTACAACAAATTCACCATCCAAAAGTTGAAGAATTGAATTCGGATTTCATGGTAACAGAAGAAACGCCGACCGATTTTTCTCTTTCGCAAAACTATCCGAATCCGTTTAATCCGAAAACAGTAATTAGTTTTTCGTTATCGGTTAATGGTTTAGTCTCGTTGAAAGTGTACGATATTCTTGGAAGAGAAGTTGTAACGTTGATTCACAACAGATTAATGGATGAAGGAACACATACGGTAGAATTGGATGCAAGTAAGTTAACTAGCGGGGTATATTTTTACCGATTAACGACAGAGCATTTTACCGAAACCAAGAAAATGGTATTGCTCCGTTAGTATTACCGTTTGCGCTTTTTTATCCGGCGATTCACATTTTTTGTGGAATCGCCGGTTCTATTTTAAACGTTATGAGACCGGATGTGTCTTATATCCTTTCAGATATTTTCTATATTCAGCATAAATTTATTCACCAAACATTTCCTCCGTATGCGAAAACTGTTGTTTCTCTTTCTTTCGTCGCTTTCGTTTGCTCTTTCTCAACAATCAACCAATTTGTTTCTTGGCAAAGCCGGGAATCCACTCATCGCCGACACAACGATTACTCCCGAAATATATTCTTGGAGAAGAAATACAACGGGAGCGGTTGGTTACAATAATATTCCCGCCGATGTGCAGCATGTTTTCTACGCAAGCGATTACGTGTATGTTTCTTCGACGAATATTCCTTCGTATCATATTGGTCCTTGGAATGGAAACCCAAACGTTGCAAGTAATCAAAATTTTACTTTTAAAATTACGCGCACGCCAACACAAAACACGGGTACAAAAACCGCAACATCGCTTGGTCATATCGGCGTGTTAAGTAACGGCGTTACAATTTTCAATGCGAAAGATGCGATGTCGTACAACAATCAAAACATCTGGCATCAAAATGCAGTTGTTGTGGAAGCGCCTTCGTTCGATACGTGTTTCGGTCATCCGCAGCAGCATGGAGAATATCACCATCACCAAAATCCGAAATGTTTGTACACCCCAATTCCCAATGAACATTCTCCGATTGTCGGTTATGCATTCGATGGATTTCCATTGTATGGCTCAAATGCTTTCGCAAATACAAACGGAACCGGAAATATTGTGCGAATGAAAACAAGTTTTCGCAAAAGAAATATTACACAACGCCGCACTCTTCCCAACGGAACAATTCTTCCATCGAATCAATACGGACCAAATATTTCAACACAATATCCGCTTGGTTATTATATTGAAGATTATGAATTCGTAATCGGTTTGGGAGATTTGGATAGTTTGAACGGACGATTTTCTGTTACGCCGGAATATCCCAACGGAACCTATGCATATTTTGCAACAATGGATTCAAGCGGGATACCAGTATATCCATATCTCATCGGTCCGTATTATTTTGGAATTGTTACAGCGGGGAATACGGGACCAAACAGCGGACATAATACTATTCCCGATTCTGCGGTTGAATACACGGGAACAACGGGAGTGAGAGAAAATAATTTCTCGCCAAGTAAATTTTCTTTGTTACAGAATTATCCCAATCCGTTTAACCCAACGACGAAACTGTCATTTGTCATTGGTCATTCGTCATTAGTAAATCTCACCGTGTATAATATTCTCGGTAAAGAAATCGCAACGTTAATTCACAACGGATTAACGGATGAAGGGATGCACGAAATAGAATTTGATGCAACGAGTCTTCCAAGCGGATTATATTTCTATCGACTACAAACAGAAAAATTTTCTGAAACAAAGAAAATGGTTTTACTTAAATAAACTTTACCGCAAAGAGTGCCAAGTTCCCGCAAAGGAACACAAAGTTTTTTCTCCGCGAAACTCTGCGCTTACCTTTGCGATACTTTGCGGTTAAAAAAATTCTCAACCACTTAACTATTCATTTACTCTTATGAAAAAATATCTACTCTTATCACTATTCTTTCTTGCAAACGTTTCTTTCACTTTTTCTCAACAAACCGTTGGACTTTTTCTGAATGACTCGGCAAATTCGTTCAACGGTTATACGTTGTTTGCGCCGATGCGATACACAACAACGTATCTCATTAACAACAACGGAAAACTTGTCCATTCGTGGGAAAGCAGTTACGCGCCGGGACTTTCCGCGTATCTTTTACCCAACGGACATCTTTTCCGAACGGCGAATAACACGAGCGTAACTTCATTCAACACCGGTGGGAAAGGCGGAAAAATTGAAGAGTACGATTGGGATGGAAATGTAGTTTGGCAATTCGATTACGCGTCGTCGTCGGTTATGCAGCATCACGATGTGAAAAAACTTCTGAACGGAAATGTTTTAGTCATCGCGTGGGAATTAAAAACACAAGCAGAGGTTTTAGCAGAAGGGCGAAATCCAACGTATGTTTCGAGTAGCGGACTTTGGCCCGACCACATTATTGAAGTTGATTCAGCGAGCGGAAACATAATTTGGGAATGGCATGTGTGGGACCATCTCATTCAGGATTACGACAACACGAAAGAAAATTTCGGCGTAGTAGCAGACCATCCTGAACTCATTGATGTAAATTTTGTAAAACAAGGAAATCCAACAAACACTGATTGGACACATATTAACTCGATTGATTATGACAGCGTGTTTGACCAAATATTGTTGAGTGTTCACGGTTTCAACGAAATTTGGATTATTGACCACAGCACAACTACGGCGGAAGCATCGGGACACAGCGGCGGCAACAGTGGAAAAGGCGGAGACCTGTTATATCGTTGGGGGAATCCGCGCGCGTACGATTTGGGAACGGTGAATGACCAAAAACTTTTCGGACAACATAATGCGAGTTGGATTGAAGATGGACTCATCGGCGCGAGAAACATTTTGATTTTCAATAACGGACAAAATCGTACGGGTGGAAATTATTCTTCCGTTGATGAAATTGTGCCGCCGATTGATGTGAATGGATTTTATTCGCGTACTGCAAATTCCGCATTTGGTCCCACAGCAACAATACGAAGTTATTCCAATGGAACAAGTTTTTATGCATCGAATATTTCCGGCGCGCACCGTCTTCCGAACGGCAATACATTTATTTGCGATGGACCAAGCGGAGAATTTTTTGAAGTAACACAAGCGAATCAAACCGTGTGGAAATACATCAATCCTGTTTCTGCAAGCGGACCGATGACGCAAGGAGATTCGATTCCCACATCAACACAGGGCGCGCAGGAAAATACTTCATTCCGCGCTTATCGTTACGCGCCGAGTTATTCTGCATTTACCGGAAGAGATTTAACTCCGGGAAATACAATTGAAATTTATCCGACAACTTCTGATACAGGAATTTCTCCCGTTATCTATTCGTGGAAACTCAATCTCACAGGACAAACGGGATACAACGGAATAAGCGCAAACGTTCAACAAGTTCGCTATTCAACAAATTATGTGTACGTGAATTGCACCGACGTTCCCGATTACTCTATTGGTCCGTGGCCCGGCAATCCGAATGATGTTACAAATCAAAATTTTGTTTTTAAAATCAAGCGAAACCCGATACAAAACACCGGAACGCAAACCGCCACCGCATTGGGACATATCGGAGTTTTTGTGAACGGAGTTTCCATTTATAATGCGAAGGATGCATTCTCGTATAATAATCTGGGAATCTGGAATCAAAATGCTGTCATTGTTGAAGCGTCGTCGTTTGATGCGTGTTACGGACATCCGCCGCAAAGTGGGGAATATCATCATCACCAAAATCCGCATTGTTTGTACGATGCTATTCCGAATGAACACTCTCCGCTTCTCGGCTTTGCATTTGATGGATTTCCGATTTATGGTCCGTATGCGTACGCAAACACCAACGGAACGGGAGCCATCTCGCGAATGAAATCGAGTTACCGCAAACGGAGTATCTCGCAGCGTCGCACTCTTGCCGATGGAACGGTACTCCCTTCCAATCAATACGGTCCCGATGTTACCACACAATATCCGCTCGGATATTACCTTGAAGATTTTGAATACGTCAGCAACCTCGGACATCTTGATGCCCACAACGGACGTTTCGCTGTAACGCCGGAATATCCGAATGGAACGTACGCGTATTATGTTACCATTGATTCACTGGGCGCATCTGAGTATCCGTACATCATCGGACCAAAATATTATGGCATTCTCGAAACAGTCAATGTTGGTCCGGGTTCAGGTCATGCAACAATCAGCGAGAGCGTTACAAATTACACAGGACAATTTTCCATTACTGCAACGGCGGGAACAGGCGGAACAATTTCTCCTTCAGGAAATGTAACGGTGAACTTTAACGAAAGCAAAACGTTTACGGTTTCGACGAATGCAGGATATTATGTTGATAGTATTTTCGTAGATGGAAATTATGTCGGAACGTATCCGAGTTATACGTTCACCAATGTTGCAATGAATCACACCATCTCCGTTTTGTTTAAACCATTCACGTTTACGATTTCGGTTACGCAAGGAAGCAACGGAACAATTTCTCCATCAACTTCAACAGTGAATTACGGAACGAATAAAACATTTTCCATTCACGGAAATACCGGTTATCATGTTGATAGTGTTCTCGTTGACGGCAATTATGTTGAAAGCGATACGAGTTATACGTTTACAAATGTTACTACGAACCATACAATTACTGCTTTGTTTGCAATCAATACATATACGATTTCAGCATCATCGGGAAATAACGGAACAATTTCCAATGAAGGAAATAATGTTGTTGAGTACGGCGATACGCTTTCGTTCACGTTCACACCTTCGACGGGATTTCATGTTGACAGCGTATTTGTTGATGAAACTTTTGCAGGAACGGGTTCTTCGTACACTTTCACAAACATTTCCTCCAATCACGCAATCTCTGTTTCATTTGTAATCAATACGTTCACAATTACTGCAACATCAGATACGAATGGTACAATTTCTCCTTTGGGAATTTCGGGAGTAGATTATGGCGATACGCTTTCGCTTTTGTTCACACCAAATACAGGATTTCACATTCAAGATGTTTTTCTTGACGGAGAAACTTCTTTAGGAAATATCAATGCTTACACGTTTTACGACATTACAGAGAACCATACAATTTCAGTTTCGTTTGCGATTAACACTTATATTGTTTCTGCAACAGCAGGAGATAATGGAACAATTTCTCCTTCGGGAAATGTGAATGCAAACTACGGAACGTCGCAGACTTTTTCTATTTCTCCCGCAAACTTGTATCACGTTGATAGTGTTTTTGTTGATGATGTGTTTGTTGATTCAACGACAAGCTATTCGTTTGCAAACATAACAGCAAATCACACCATTCACGTAACGTTTGCAATGAATGACACAACAAAATACAGAACATTCAAAAATGAAATTGCGCTTTCTGCAAAACCAAATAAACTCAAAGTAAAATCCACTCAACCTGCTGCGCTACCAAACATTGCCAACTTTCGCGATACGGTGATTTCGCGTTATGGTGGAAAGAATGGAATCGTTCTCGGTATTGTGGAAACGAGTAAAGACTCACTCAAAAAATACGGATGGATTCGATTCAAGAAAGGAACAGATTTCGGAAAGTTTTATTCTGCAATCCAAAGCGATACAACGTTTAACGCTCCATTTGATACGGTGAGAAAAAGCGGTTCGAATAAGAAGAAAAAGTTTTTGAAAGAACTCAAACCAACTTCTGCAAGTTACACAAATCCGCTCGCGCAAGCATTTGGCGTGTTTAAATTGAATTTGTATGCAAGCAAGAAATCCATTACGCCAAGTGGATTTGATTCACTCACATTTGTTGAAGACGGAAATATGTGGAACGGGAAAACTCTTTCGCAAATTGCAAACGAAGTGGATACGCTTCTTTCCAAATATCCATGGAAGAAATTACCGAACGGAAATTCTGCAATCGTTGGCTCAACTGAATTAGAACAACTTCGTAAAATGCTGAGCGAAATTAACGAAGCATTTTATAATTCTATTTCTTTATCGAATGGAGATTCCATTGTAGCAAGTCAGGGATTGAAATTTCCCGGAGTAATTTCGCTTTACACATTTCCGAAATTACAACGACTTCCGAATGTGAAAGTTGAAGAGTTGAATTCGTCGTTTCTTTCAATAGAGGAATTTGCCAAAGGATTTTCGTTGGAACAAAATTATCCGAATCCCTTTAATCCAGTGACAATTATTCGTTATCAGTTATCCGTTAATAGTGTTGTTACGATGAGAGTGTATGATATTTTAGGAAAAGAAGTTGCGACATTATTAAACAATGAAGCAATGGAAGAAGGAGAATACGAAATTGAATTTGATGCGTTTAGTTTCCCAAGCGGATTATATTTTTATCGTTTAACCACAAATAATTTTTCGCAAACGAAAAAAATGATGTTGACGAAGTAGGTAGAAAGAGTATAAACACAAAACCCCGATTTCAGTAAAATGGAATCGGGCTTTTGTTTTTCAATTTGCAATTGGAAAAAAAATCTCTTAACTTCTTCCCGCATTTTCAAGAAACAATATTTACGGAAAGGCAACCACCTATGCAACACGCTCTCATTTTCATTATTCTTTCTTGTGTTTACTTCGTAACAAACACAACCGCGCAGAAAAATCATCGCGAGCCAAGTTCACGTTTTCACTCTTTGCGATTAGAGCATCCTTTTCCAAACCATTATTCCGGATTCGATAGTAGCAATACAAAACAAAATATCATTCCTTCTCCCCTTCGCACAAAGCCAAACAGAGTTCATTCTTCCGCATCACCATTGTATGTTGTGGATACGGCAACAATCCACACCACCTCTGGTACTGTGAGACACTATTATTCTTTTAATGTACAAGGATTAATGACTTCCGATTTAATAGAGGATGTTACACTCAATTCATACACGTATGACGACAGGGGAAATTTGCTTTCGTCGTTACGTCAATATTGGAATGGCAGTTGGGAGAACGATGTTCGATACACGTTCACCTACGATGAAAACAATAACAAACTTTCACGGTTACAGGAACATTGGTCGGGCGGTGTTTGGAACAATTCTATTCGCCTCACCTATTCCTACGATGCAAATAGTAATCTGCTTTCTACGCTACAGGAGGTTTGGTTGAACGGGGCTTGGGAAAATGTTGTTCGTACTAAATTTACATACAATGGAGGCGGAAAAATCCTTTCCGAATCCCATGAACGATGGGAAAATATGGCATGGTTGAATGTTTATCGTGACGAGTACGAATACGATGGAATTGGCAATACACTCAACGTATTTCGGGAATTCTGGGAGAGTGGAGTGTGGATAAATGGTCAGCACTATATGTACACATACGATGCAAGCAGTAATATGCTTTCCGGGTTGTACGAAGAGTGGAGAAACGGTGAATGGGTACGTTTATACCAATCCACGTACACGTATGATACCACCGGCAATATGATTACTCGATTATATGAGGAGTTGAGAAATGGAATACGGTGGCAAAAAATTGACAGTTCCACATATACCTACGATGCAAACGGGAAGCGAATTTCCGAAGTGTTTCAGTCCTGGGAGAATGAGCAATGGATGAATAACACACGATATACGTACATCTATGATGTAAGCGATAATCTGCTCACTGAATTATGGGAAGATTGGACAAACGGTTTATGGGTGAACGGCACTCGTTTTACATTTACCTACAATGCAAACGGCAGTCGGCTTTCTGAATTACGGGAGATTTGGCCCAACGGTGCATGGGTGAACTCCTACCGTTATTCATACACATACACTGAAGCCGGATATCCCGAAACATTCTTGTATGAAGAGTGGTCTGGCAGTATTTGGCAAACTGTTGATACTGACTGGAGCGTTACCGATAGCGCGGGCAATGATTATGGTTATTTCGGATACGCTGTTACTCTCGAATACCAGTTAATTAGTACCGATGTCATCAATAACGAAAACAACTTTGCGACAACATTTACGTTGCAGCAAAACTACCCCAATCCGTTTAACCCGCAAACCGCTATTGGCTTTTCGCTGTTGGCTGTTAGCAATGTTACATTGAAAGTGTATGATGTTCTTGGACAGGAAGTTGTAACATTAATTCACAACAGATTAATGGAAGAAGGAAAGCACGAAGCGCAATTCGATGCGAGTAATCTTTCGAGCGGAATGTATTTTTATAAATTGAGAACAGAAAAATTTTCTGAAACCAAAAAAATGATATTATTGAAATAAGATTCTCACTCCTTAAAGCGGGTGAACAGAAAGATAGACACCATGAATAGAAGAAATTTATTAAAAACATTAGGTTCAATCGGCGTTGGCTCATTCCTTCCTTTACAAAAAGCAATGACCAAAGAAGACCGAATGCAACAAGCGACAACGTGCTGGTTAACGCCGCAAGAAACCGAAGGACCGTATTATTTCAACTCCAATCTTGTGCGTCAGGATATCCGTACCGATTTCGATACAGGAACTTTGCATACCGGATTGCAATTTAATATGATGTTCACGGTCATCAACTTAAATTGCGAACCAATTCCAAACGTCTTGGTGGATCTCTGGCATTGCGATAAGGATGGTGCGTATTCGGGTTACGTTCAGCCGGGAGGAATAAATACAGTCGGCCAAGATTTTATGCGCGGCATTCAAATGACCGATGCAAACGGACAATGTTCATTCATCACAAGTTACCCGGGTTGGTATCCGGGCAGAGCGCCACACATTCATTTCAAAGTGCGTTTAACTTCCTCCACCTACGTTACGTCGCAATTCTGTTTTCCGGAAAATATCAACAGCGCTGTGTACGCAACACCGTTATATGTTGCACGCGGCGTAAACCCAACGACAAATGCAAACGATGGTGTTTTTCAAAATGCAAATCCGCAATATTTAGTAATGGCAGCCGCTCCAAACTCAACAACCGGCGGATACGATGGAACGTACACAATTGGAATCAACGCACCTGTTGGAGTCAATGATTCTGCTGTCGAACCAAACACGTTTGCGCTCGAACAAAATTTTCCCAACCCGTTTAATCCAACGACGACAATAACGTATCATTTACCAATCAGCGCAGAGGTAAAATTATCTGTGTATAACACGCTCGGAAAAGAAGTAACCGTTCTTGTTGCAGAAAATCAATCAGCAGGAACACATCGCGTTATGTTTGATGCAAGTGCTTTCGCCAGCGGTTTCTATTTCTACAAACTTGAAGCCGGAAGTTTTGTTGATTCGAAAGAGATGCTGCTTCTCAAATAACCCAACCAAACCACGAGAATAATCTTTAATTTCAATGACACACAACGAACTCGATTTTTCCCGACATTACATTGCCTATTGCCGCAGGCGATTATTGAATGAATACGTTCAGAAAATTCAGCGTTGTCTCGAAGAACTTACCGATGAAGAAATTTGGAAACGAGCGCACGAAACAGATAATAGCATCGGCAATCTCATCCTCCATTTATGCGGGAATGTCCGTCAGTGGATTATTTCCGGAATCGGCGGGGCAGAAGATATTCGCGAGCGGGCAAAAGAATTTTCAGTGCGTGAACAGATTCCGAAATCCGCACTGAATGAAAAACTCGTATCAACATTAAAAGAAGTGGACGAAGTGTTAGCAAATTTTGATTTGAACAAACTTCTCGACGTACGGAAAATTCAGGTGTACGAACTTACTTGCCTTGATGCGATTTCGCACGTGGTGGAACACTTCTCAATGCACACGGGGCAAATCATTTACATTACAAAATTTCTCAAAAGCGTTGACTTGAAATTTTATAATCTCTAAAAAACCTTCACGGTTTTCCATTATTCTTACTTTACTAACAGCATCGTTCGATACTGTGTAAATTCTTTTTTCCCTTCCGGAGAGCCAACATTCAACCGCGCAAAATATACTCCACTTGTCAATCTGCTTGCATTGAATTCGATTTCATAGTTCCCTTTCTCCATTAACTTGTTGTGAATCAACTCGGCTACCTCTTTTCCAAGAACATCGTAAACGTAAAGAGTTACCGATGACGATTGACGAATGACAAATGATAATTTCGTTGTCGGATTAAATGGATTCGGATAGTTTTGACGTAATGAAAATTCAGGAGGAAGTTCTATTGCTTCGGAGATGTCACTCAAGGTCAAAGTTAACGTACGTGCGGTGCTGAACATTCCCCATCCACCAATATTCTTTGCCGCCACACGCCACCAGTAATGCTCGCCATCCAGAAAATTCCTCACCAAGTTCGATGTATCCGCAATGGAAGAATCCGAAAAAAATATGCTGGAGAATTGTGCGTCTGTACTTACTTGCAGATGATACTGTTGAACACTTGGCGTTCCCCGGTTCCAGAAAAAAAAGACGGAATCACTCGTTAACTGCGCGGAATCACGCGGAGAAACAAGGAATGGAGCGGATGGTGGGTTTATCACTTCGGAACGAAACTTATAAATGCGTCCATCGAAAGCGCAAATATACAGTTCCCCGTTTTCATCCTCGCCAAACGAGGAAATAAAATACGGCGAATCAATGAGAAGCGAATCTTCCGAAACCGAAACGCCGTTATATAATAATTTCCAAATCCGTCCCGAAACGTAATCGGCATAAATATATCTTCCGACAAGTTGAGGAACATTTGTCCCGCGATAGACATAACCGCCTGTTACTGACGAGCCAAGTGAGCGAACGTAATCTTTGATGGGAAAAATGTACGATGATTCCGCGCTGCATCCGGCGGTATTGTATGGCAAATTTCCCTCGTAACATCGCCAGCCATAATTTCCGCCGTTCTCAACAATATCAATTTCCTCGCGTGCGCTTTGCCCAACATCGGCGCAGTACATCCATCCCGTTTCATTATCGAAACTGAATCGCCACGGATTGCGTAAACCGTATGCCCAGATTTCTTCCCGCCAACCGTTCGGATTTCCCACAAACGGATTATCGGAAGGAATGGAGTAACGAAGTGGAGAAGCCGCGCTGTCAACATTGATGCGAAGCATTTTACCGAGAAGCACAGTACGATTTTGTGCGTTGTTCTGCGGGTCGCCACCACTTCCGCCATCACCCATTCCGATATATAAATTTCCGTCGGGACCGAATAAATTTAATCCGCCATTATGATTGGTGTACGGCTGATTGATTTCCAAAAGAATATACTCGCTCGTGGAGTCAGCAACCGTGGTATCGGCAAGATTTATGGAGAAGCGGGAAATCACCGTGCGCATCGGGTTTGCAGCGGTGTAATTCACGTAGAAAAAATTATTCTGTTTGAAATTCGGATGAAAGGCAATACTGAGCAATCCCATTTCATTTCCGGAATCATCTACACGCGCGCGAATATCGAGGAACAATGTTCGCGTGGAAATGCTATTACTGTTTTGGAAAGACCAAATTCTCCCCGATTGTTCAACAACAAATACTCGTCCGCTCGAATCGTTTGCGTGTGTGAAATACACCGGTCGTGCAAAATTCGGTAACGACGGAAATGCATCCTCTAAAGAGACAGAGGAATTCGCATTTCTCTCTTGCGCGGGTGAGAAGGAATTGAAAAATAAAAAAGCGAGTGAGATGAAGAATAATAGTTTCATAGTACATTGTGTCCGATAAATTGTGGGAACAAAAATACTTCTTTCTTTGCGGGTGACAAAATTGGGGAACCGTTTCTCTTTCTTTGCTTGTCAACTCGTTCAAAGTTACTCTGCGAATGTTTATTATTATTTGTGGTAATCTATTGGTGTAATTTCCGATGCGAATTTGTAAATCCGACCTTGAAACGTGCACATATACAACTCATTCTGTTCATCCACGCCAAAGGAAGAAATGTTCACTCCGCTCATCACGATTTGTTTGTCATCAGAAATCTTTTTCCCATCGTAAACAAGTTGCCAGATTCTTCCACTGACATAATCTGAGTAAATATATTTTCCCGTAAGCGATGGAACAGTTGGACCGCGATACACAAATCCTCCGGTAATTGATGCGCCAAAGTCGTGAGAATACTCTTTGATGGGTTTTGTAAGTCCTGTTTGGTTACAGTCCGATGACGGTTCGTAACAGGAATTTCCTTCCATAATATTCCAACCGTAGTTTTTTCCTTTTTCGATAATGTCAATTTCTTCGATTGCATTTTGACCTACATCGCCGCAGTACAGAAAATTTGTAACCGGGTCGAAACTCATTCTCCACGCATTCCGGATTCCGTAACACCAAATTTCTTTTCGTGCAGTCACTGAATTAACAAAAGGATTATCCTTGGGAATGGAGTAATGGAGTGGCGGAGTGGTGGAATCAACATTGATGCGAAGAATTTTTCCGTGCAACGATTGCAAATTTTGTCCGTTGCCGTACGGGTCTCCTCCGCTTCCACCATCGCCCATTCCGATATACAAATATCCGTCCGCGCCAAACACAATTTGTCCGCCGTTGTGATTGGAATAGGGTTGCGGGATTTCCAAAACTACAAACTCGCTTGCACCGTCAGCAATAGTTAAATCCTTCTTACTTATTTGAAAACGAGAAATGACTGTTCGGCTCGGGTTATCAGCAGTATAATCAACGTAGAAAAATTTATTTTGCTTGAAGTTTGGATGAAACGCAAGTCCGAGCAAACCTTCTTCGTTGCCGGAATCGTTTACTCGTGAAGTAATATCGAGGAATAGTTTTCGTGAGCGCGTTGTGTCTTTGCCAACAAACGACCAAATTTTTCCTTCTTGCTCAACAACAAAAATTCTTCCGCTGCCGTCGCGAGCATTTTGTAAATCAACCGGACGATTGAAATCGGGAAGATGGGGAAATGCATCAACGAGTTTGTAGGAAGGAATTTTCCCTTGACAGTGGAGAGAGGAAAGAAAAGCAAGCGTAATAAAGAATAGGAATGAAAATATTTTTTTCATTTCCTCATACTTGGTTGGAAGCAATCTTGTACACTTTCATTTCGTCTTCAATGCCGCGTAACTTTGCTTTCGATTCTTCGACGTTATACTGTTTCAAAACATCCCGAACGGCTTTATCGTTATACACATCGTCGGAAATATAAATTTCATCCGCATCGGCAAGACCTTGAACGCGGGAAGCGATATTCACCGTTTGTCCGAAATAATCAAGTCGGTCATTGAGCGTTACGGCAATCGAAGGTCCTTTGTGAACCCCTATTTTCAAAATAATTTCTTTGCTGGAAAATCCTTTATTGAAGTTCGCAATTTCTTCCAACATTCCGAGTGCGGCTTGAACACCATCAACGGGTTTGATAAACGTTGCCATAATTGCATCGCCGATAGTTTTTACCGTTGCGCCTTCAAAACGATTAATCACTTTTCCTAAACTTTCAAAATGCTGATGCACCAATGAAAACGCTTTCAAATCGCCGATGCGGTCGTACAGTGCGGTTGAACCTTTTAAATCGGTGAACAATATCGTGAGGTCTTTTACCGTCAGTCCTTCTGTTCCCTGAATTACTTCTGTGCGAAATAAATCGCGAAACGTTTGCGACGTGAGTAATTTTTTTCCCGTGAGAAACGGTGGAAATGTTGCGTTTTCATCGCTGATCTCCGGCGGTTTGTTGATAAAGATAACCGAAATTCTTTTATCGGTGGGATTTTCAATATCAATGGTAAGTGTTCCAGCAGAAAGAGAAATTTCATTCGATTCAAATTTTCCGTTACTGAATTGCAGCGAAAGAGATTGATTGTTTTTTTCAACATTTTCTTTTATTCCGTTCACATACATCGCTCCGGTAATAAAATCGTAACCGATAAGCCACCCGTTGGTAACATCAAAAGAAAAAGTTTTTTTCTCTCTCGGTTCAATATACGAGAGCGCTTTCATCAACGATTGTAAGATATCCACAAATCGAACACCGCCTGAATATGTGGCATCAGCGGAGAGATGATATTTGAAATAAAAATCTTCGACGGAAAGTTGTCCCGGGTTGTGGTATGAAATCTGTCTGATTAAAGGAGAAACAGTAAAACTAATGCAAATAAAATCATCAAGCGATGCTTCTTTTTCCAATTGACATAAATTGCAAAAGACGTGCGCATGAACGGTTTTGAGCGAACGGAAACTACTCACTACGTCGCCGCACGAAGGACAAAGCATCTCCCAATTCATATGCAAAAGTCCAATCTTTGTTGCGTACAAAAACAAATCAATCGCTTCGTGTTCGGAAATATTTTTTTCTGTTCCGAACTTTACCGGATTGACACGGAAGAGAGAAAAATCATCTCCGGAGCGTAACAATGTTTCCAATTTCGAAATCACCCGCGGCGACCATTGTTTTGCTTTCTCGAGTTCGGTAAGTTTTTCGTCTAAAAGTTTTTCGTTGAGTTTGGGTTCCATTGTTTGTTGTTTGTATAACTTAACTTAGTTGGAATGTTTTGTGCCATTCCGAAACCATAAATGGTTTCGCTGAACTAAGAAAGAATCATAAATGATTCTAATCTTCTATCCCGATTTATCGGGATTTCTTTGTGTAGCACGACCATTTATGGTCGAAGTAAAAATATTCGGTTCACACTTCCGCATCAATCACATCCCGTACTTTCCGTAATATCTCATCGTGCTTGTATGGCTTTTGAATAAATTCCTTCGCTCCCGCTTTAAATAATTCCGATTTTATTTCCGGTTCAAGATATCCGCTGGCGAGAATGACTTTTATCTTCGGGTTGATAAAATGCATTTTGATAAACGCTGCCGCTCCATCTAATTTCGGCAAACCCATATCCGTAACAACTGCGGATATTTTTTGTTGGTGTATGCGATACATTTCTACTGCTTCCAAACCATCTTTCGCCCACAAAATTGAATATCCATTATCTTCCAAAACATTTTTGAGGACTTCACCGAGCATTTCTTCGTCTTCAATTATCAAAATTGTTTCCGTTCCGCTTCGTATTTCTCCTCCATCCGTTTTGGTATTCGACATTTCCATAACGAAAGAACGCGCAGGGAAATAAAAATAAAACGTTGTCCCTTTTCCCACTTCACTCTCCACTTCCATAAATCCGTTATGACTTTTGACAATTCCATACACTGTGGAAAGCCCCAATCCCGTTCCTTTGCCTTTTTCTTTTGTGGTAAAAAATGGTTCGAACATTCGCAGCTTCGTTTGCTCATCAATTCCCGTTCCCGTATCACCGATACTGATGCAAACATATTGTTCTTGGGTGGCATCCGGAAATTTTTCGTTCAGGGCGTTTCGTGCAACAAGGCGTGAACGGAGCGAAAGTTCTCCACCGCCGGGCATTGCGTCTCGCGCGTTGACACAGATATTTAACAATGCTTGATGTAATTGATTTGTATCGCCGATGATGGAAGGAATGTTCGGTTCGCTGTGAATAGAAAACGTAATTGTTTTGGGGAATGTTTGCTGTCCCATTTTTACAAGTTCTTCGAGCAACGCGGTCACGTTCACTGATTCCAATTGTATATTTGCCTTTCGTGCGAACGTAAGCATTTGTTTTACCAGTCCCGCGCCGCGCGTAACTGCAGTGTTTATTGCTTCTATGTTTTGAGAAAATTTTTCCGGGTCATTTCTTCTTCTTTCAAGTAGAGAAGCGTAACCGCCAATAATGCCGAGCAAATTATTGAAATCGTGTGCAATGCCTCCCGCGAGAACGCCGATACTTTCCATCTTTTGTGATTGCCGCAATTGTTCTTCGAGTTTTTTACGTTCGGTTACGTCGCGCAAAACTCCTTCGTGAAAAATTACATTTCCCTGTTCATCGTGCACATAGCGTCCGTGGTCTTCCACCCAAATTTCCGAACCATCTTTTCGTCGCATCCTGAAAATTTCGACTTTCTCTGTTCCTGTATCTAAGAAATGACTTTCACGGTCTTCTTCAGCAAAGTAGAGTTCTTTTCTTATATCAACGTTCAGCATTTCCTCCCTGCTTTCGTAACCGAACATTCTGACCATCGAAGGATTGACTTCAACAAATCTTCCAGCATGCGTACTGCGGTACACTCCATCCATCATTTCATCAAACAAGGTACGAAACCGCATCTCGCTTTCAGCAAGTTTTTCTTCCGAGATTTTGCGTTCCGTAATATCGGTGGCAACACCAAGTACTTGTTCCACTTTTCCGTCAGATGAAAAAATGGGGCGTTTCGTTGTTTGCACCCAATGTACCTTGCCATGGGAATCAGTAACACTCTCTTCCCGAACAAATACCTCCTCGCGATTCGTAAAGACTTCCTCATCTGAACGGTCGAACTGTTCGATTTCTTCTTTATGGATATTGAATTCTAATTCTTTTTTTCCAAGCAAGTTTTGGACCGTTATTCCCCGGAGGTCTGCCACTGCTTGATTGGCCAATGTTATACGGCCTTCTTTATCTTTTGCAAAAACAAAATTAGGAATGAGATCAATAACTTGTCGAAGAAACAAACGTTGCCGCGATAGTTCTTCCTCTGTACGTTTACGTTCAATGGCTATCGCGATTTCTTCTGCGACGGATTCAAGAAACCCTATGTCGCGGTGTGAGTATGCATTCTCTTTTTCATAATGCTGCACAACGAGAACGCCGATTGTTTCCGTTGTAGTTTTCAACGGCACACCGAGCCACGACGGAGAGTTTGCCCCTACTAATTCCACTTCTCCTTGTTCAACAAGTTGGTCAAAATGTTCTTGTGTAAGCAACAGCGATTTCCCAATTCTAAAAACGTACGCAGTACAACTTCTTCCTATTTTATACGGCGGAAAGGGCGGGTCCACAAGGTCAACATAATACACTTTGTAAAACATATCCGTTGTCTTGTCGTGAAGGACGATAAAAAAATTTTCCGCATACACTACTTTTTTTATTGATTGATGAATGGACAAAAGAAGTTCATCGAGGTTTGCAGTAACATTGACACTACGGATAATTTCTGAAATCGCTTCTCGTTCTATTGTGGAACGTTTTTGCTCCGTGATGTTTTCCACCATACCGATGCCGTGAAGCGGTTTTCCATCAGCATCGCATACAATGGATGCGTTGAGCCGACCCCACACAATTTCGCCGTTTTTTGTGAAGTACCGTTTCTCTAATTCATAACTTGAAAATTCTCTTTGAAGAACTCTTGTCGCAAGCGCCAAATCTTTTTTATAATCGTCGGGGTGGGAAATTTCTTCAACCGTTTTTGTCATCAATTCATCGTGCATGTATCCGAGCATTGTGCAAAACGCCGGATTTACATCCATCAATTTTAAATCGAGACCGATAAGCGCAATGCCTATCGGCGTTTCTTCAAACACACTGCGAAAGCGAAGTTCACTCCTGCGCAAAGATTCTTCGGCTTGTTTGCGTTCTGAGATGTCCTCAATAATTGCGAGCGCCGATAGTTCACCGTTGATATGTACTACTTCAGCGGACACGAGGACGGTTATTATTTCATTATTCCTCTTTCGAATTCGCATTTCGTACGCCTGATCGGCGCCTTTGTTTTGGAGGTGCTGTATAAATCGTTCTCGTTCTGCTGTATCAATAATCATACCGAGTTCGAGAGACGTTCGCCCGATAACTTCATCGCGCTCGAATCCTACCATCGATAAGAACGCATCATTCACTTCCACATACCGTCTATCAGAAACTCGGGTGAGAGCAATCGCTAAAGGGCTGGAATGGAACACCTTTGTAAATAACTCATTGGAGTGGTAAAGTAGTTCTTCAGTGCGTTTGTGTTCTGCGGTAACCGCCGCTAAAATCATTGATGTTACCGCAATAACTCCCATATAAATTTGCAGCGACAAAAGACTCGCACTCACGGTATCTTGTATAAAGGGTCCATGCCCGTGTGCAGTGTTCACAAGAGCAATAACAGAAACGAAAAAAGTTGCAGTAACAGTCCAACGTTGTCCAATGCTCAACGCTCCCCATATGAGAACGGGAAACAGCATATAGGGACGAAGATATTTTTCGGAACCGTAGTTAAAAATATCACTGAATACGACGTAACTAACAATGATGAGCATAGTAAAGAAAATCGCTTTTTCCATTACTCGTTTCAATTCAAAATCAATGCGCATATTGTTCTCCCATGTTAAGAGCAACGAGGCAACAACAATATCTCCCAAAGCATCGCCAATCCACCATGCTTTCCATGTGGAAATATAAGCGGGCAAGGAAATTACTCCTCCCAACCACAGACTCGACACGCCAATTGTTGCGCTTACTATCGTACTGGAAACTGCGGCGAAAATAATGAGGGCAAGTACATCCCGAAGTCGCTCGAGAGAATTTTGAAATCCGGCAAAACGATGAAGCAAATACGCCCCGAACAATGCTTCTAAGGTGTTTCCTGTTCCCATTCCTAATGCGACGAGCAGCGGCGCACCGGTAAAGTAGTTTACTAAAAACGCTCCAACAAAAACGCCAGGCCACAGAGAATAACCAAAAATGAGTATCGCCGCTAACGAAATTCCTGTTGGGGGCCAGACAAGAGTTGCAAAGCCGCTCACTGCGTCCATCTTTAATCCAACAGTTGCAGTAATAAAATAAATAGCAAAAAGAGCTACGACTTTTACTATGTAAGAAAAATATTTGTTTTTCATAGGGTTCCTCTACAAAATACATACAAGTCTTCGGAGGAAAAATACGTTTATCTCAAATTATTTGCAATGAGAAATTTCAAGATTTACTTTCTTATTGTTCTCCTTCTCTTTTTGAAAAATTCACTTATCATTATCAATCACATCTCGTACTTTTCGTAATATCTCGTCGTGCTTGTATGGCTTTTGAATGAACTCTTTCGCTCCCGCTTTAAATAATTCTGATTTTATTTCCGGTTCAAGATAACCGCTGGCGAGAATGACTTTTATCTTCGGGTTGATAAAATGCATTTTGATAAACGCTGCCGCTCCATCTAATTTCGGCAAACCCATATCCGTAACAACTGCGGATATTTTTTGTTGGTGTATGCGATACATTTCTACTGCTTCCAAACCATCTTTCGCCCACAAAATTGAATATCCATTATCTTCCAGAACATTTTTGAGAACTTCACCGAGCATTTCTTCATCCTCCACAATCATTATTGTTTCTGTTCCGCCGCGTATTGCATCTTGATTTGTTTTCATTTCGGAAATTTCCATTGCCAGAGCGCGAGCCGGGAAATAAAAATGAAATGTTGTTCCCTTTCCTGTTTCACTTTCTACATCAATATATCCGTTGTGACTTTTCACGATTCCGTACACAGCGGAAAGCCCTAATCCAGTTCCTTTACCTTTATCTTTTGTTGTAAAGAATGGTTCGAACATCCGTTGTTTCGTTTGTTCATCTATTCCCGTTCCTGTATCGCCGATGCTGAGCCAGATATAGAGTTCTTCCAATGCTTCAGGGAATTTGTCTCGAACAACTGTTCCTTTGCCGAGTTGTGAACGCAGCGAAAGTTTTCCACCGTTCGGCATTGCATCTCTTGCATTCACGCAGATATTCAGCAACGCTTGGTGCAGCTGG
>JAGXRH010000126.1 GCA_018335975.1 Ignavibacteriales bacterium | reverse complement strand
TTGTTTCGCCTGTTGAATTGCGTTTTGCCCGGTGGAAGCATCGAGAACAAGGAGGACGGAGTGGGGGGCATCGGGAATTAATTTCTTCATCACACGGGAAATCTTTTTCAACTCTTCCATCAAATTCGCTTTTGTATGAAGTCGCCCGGCGGTATCTATTAAAAGTATATCAACCTTTTTAGCGATAGCCGATTGCAGTGCATCAAACGTAACTGCAGCCGGGTCTGCGCCTGAGGCTTGTTGAATGATATTTACACCGGCTCGTTCTGCCCATATTGCAAGTTGTTCATTTGCCGCCGCCCGGAAAGTATCGGCTGCGGCTATCAGAACTTTTTTACCTGTTTGAGTAAAATTGTAGGCGAGTTTTCCGATGGTAGTTGTTTTCCCGACACCATTCACGCCAACAATCATCATCACATTCGGAACCGGTTGCGGAGAACTTGCACGCTCTTTCCTTACGGATAAAATCGTTTCCAATTCTGCCCGCAACAGTTTGAAAACGTCACCGGTATTTTTAAATCCCTCTTCTTTTGCGCGAACCCGTAAACCTGAAATAATTTTTTCCGTTGCTTCAACGCCAACATCGCCGGCAAGGAGAATTTCTTCCAATTGTTCGAGTAACTCATCGTCAATCTTCGTTTTGGTTTGGATAATATTTTTTACCTGATTGACAATACTATCCCGTGTTTTTGCAAGACCTTCTTTAAGGCGAGAAAATAAACCCATAGTTTAAGAGGAAATACCTTTCAGTGTAGCGAAAAATCGTTTCAAATATAATAGAAAAGAGACAAGCAGCATTACTGAACTCAAAAGAAGGAAAATATTTAAAATCATTTGTTGGGAAGGAACAATCATAACCGAAAGGAAAATGGGTACGAGGGTAACAGCAACAGCCCATTTACCTGCTTTGTTCGACTGAAGTATTTTTCCGGTCGAAGATTTTACATAGACTCCGCCGGAGAAAATGAGAACGTCTCTTATCAGGATAAGCAATAAAAACCAAAACGGGAGTTTCCCAAGGAGCATCAAGGTTAAGATGACACTCCCAATACAAATCTTATCTGCAATGGGGTCAAGAATTTTCCCTAATTCTGTTATCTGATTAAACCGGCGGGCAAAATAGCCATCAAGAAAATCGGTAAGCGCGCCGATAAACAAGAGAAGAAGAAAAATGAAATTTCCTTTTTCAGAATTTTCAAGAAGAAAATAAATTCCAGGAATGAGCAAAACCACTCTGCTCATACTTAACAGGTTGGAAATATTCCAGTGTGACGATTCCGTGCGCATAAAAATAAAAAAGCCCGATTAGAAATCTCTAAACGGGCACAAATAAACAAAATTAATTATTCCGTTTTGCAACAACCGGGAAGTTGTTCGTAGGCAACTTCATTTCGTTTTTTTTCATTGGCATTGTATCCTACTTCTGTTATCGCATTTTCTAACATGCTGATGGCAGTTTTCGCAGGGAAAAATGTAACAGCGGCGTTTTTTGTATCGAGATTCACGGCGACCGTTTGTACACCTTCAACTTTCTTTAATGCATCCGTTAACGTGTTGACGCACATATTACATACCATCGAGTTGACAGCGATTGATGCAGATTCGGTTTTTTCTTCTACGACAGGTGTTTCGTTTTTTTGGCTGCAACCTAAAAAAAATGACAACAAAAATAGGATGGATATAATTCTCATAAATCTACTATTTAAAATGTGAATACTATGAAACTCTTCTTTTCCATTTCTTGACGATTGACTCATCAATACGAACTTCACTCCCCTCAATCGAACTCGGTATGGGGTCCGGCGGATATTTCTGGCATACTCCGCATCCTCCGGAAAACTCAAGATTATCTAAATTCCATTTTGTGCCACAACTCGAGACCATTTCTGTTTCATCCGTCGAGAATGTTTTGGAACCGCACGGCTCACATAGTCCAATTGCAGTTACTAATTTCCCGGCGGGCGAAATGTAGGCAAGAATCACTTCATCGCTGGTAACATTGTGGTAAACAATTTGAATAAATTTTTTATCTCTCAGCAGATTAAAATTGAATTTGATAAACCCATTTTTTATCTCTATATCGGATTCCGTTAATAAAAACGGTTCAAATTTTTGCCCAAGATAGGGGCTTGGTAACGAGACTTCCGGTTGGTTGGTAATTACCGGATGTGGTCCTCCCGGGAGATAATGTCCGAATGCCGCAATCAATACAATGAAAAGTCCGGAGCCGCAAAGCAAATAAATTAATTTTGCCTTTCTGGACATCGGCTTTGTTACTTTAGACGCACCTGAAGGAAGTTGTGCTGATTGAACATTTTCAACTTCAGTGCCGCAATTCGGGCAATACTTTACCTCGCGTTGCAGCGCTGTGCCACAACGCGAGCAGTTCGTATTCATAGAAATTATTTCTCGGAGTCTTTAGAATCTTTCTTTACTTCTAATTTGACCTCAGATTTTGATTCATGGCTTTTGCAATCGTGTTTTGCTTTGCTTTTGTCATCTTTGCATTCATCTTTACATTCGTCATTTTTCGCCATAGTTTTCTTGTCCAAATCAGATGCTTTGGTCATTTTAGCATCTTTCATCATACAACATCCATCTTTTTTATCGGATTTTGTTGTTGGTTTTGCTTTATTTCCTGAGGAAAACGCTACTGAGAGACTAAAAAAAGTGATAAGGAGAAGTGCAGTTAATTTTTTCATATAATTATATAGTTAATGGTTAATAAATATTTTGGATTCAAAACGTGGCAAAATATACAATTGCCTTGTTCAATTTCCAACTGAAACAACAGCAATTCATATAAAAGTTCCAATGTTAAAAAGAATTTATTATACGCTGAGCCAAGATACGATAATCAGTTTCTTGTTCCAAAAAAAACCACTGTATTCGTTTGTCTTTACGGAACCACGTCAATTGCCGTTTCGCATAACGTCGGGAATTTTGTTTCATCAATTCTTTCATTCGCTCGAATGTAATTTCATTATTCAGAAAAGAAAATGCCTCCTTATAACCGACTGTCTGCATTGAATTTAGTTTGGAAGAAAATCCCTTCTTGAGTAATTGTTTAACTTCGTCAAGAAATCCGTTTTTAAACATCTCCTCTACCCTTTTATTTATTTTTTCATAAAGAATTTTTCTTTCCCATTCTAATCCAAACATGACCGGAGTAAAATTTCCTGCTTTCGTTTCTTCTTCCTGAATTTTTGAAATTGGTTTTCCTGTGAGTTCAAAAACTTCTAATGCACGAACAATGCGAAGTTTATTAGTCGGAAGCATTTTTTTTGCCGCTTCAAAATCAATTACCCGAAGTTCTTCCAAAAGTTTTTCTCCTCCTTCGATTTGATAACGATGCAAAAGCCGGTCGCGAATTTCATCGTCCGCAGCTGGTCCGGAAAATATTCCATCAATCAATGCGCGTAAATATAATCCCGTTCCACAAAGCACAAGTGGAGTTTTGTTTCGGGAAAATATTTCTTCGATTATTTTTCTTCCACGAATGGAAAATTCACCCGCGTTAAAATCTTCGTTCGGTTCAAGTTCATCAACAAAATGGTGTTTAATTTTTTGAAGAAGTTCCTTCGGAGGTTTTGCAGTTCCTATATTGAGATGTTTGTAGATTTGACGGGAATCTGCGGAAATGATTTCAATCGGGAGAAGTTCTGAAATATATTCACTTAATAAAGTTTTCCCGGAAGCCGTTGGACCAACAATGACAAAAATTCTTTTCAATTTTTAACTTTTAATTTTTCATTTTTAATTGAATTCATTTCCACCCCAATTTTCCCACGAGAGGAACAAACTTAAAACCTTCAATTTTCTTTTCGACAAATTCTCCATTATCATTTGTTACAATAATAATATTTTGTGAATTCAAATCTCCAACTGGAATAATAAGTTTCCCACTATTCGCAAGTTGTTTCAAAAGTGGTTCGGGAATTTCGGGTGCGGCAGCAGTAACAATTATTCCATCAAACGGCGCAAACTCGCTCCAGCCAATTGTTCCGTCACCAGTTTTTGAAGCAATGTTGTATCCAAGTTTTGCAAAAACAAGTCGTGCTTTTGTTAACAAATCAGAAAATCGTTCAATCGTAAATACACGTGCTCCAAGTTCTGCAAGTATAGCCGCTTGATATCCGGAGCCGGTTCCGATTTCTAAAATTTTATCACCCTTTTTTATTTGCAACAATTCGGTCATTACTGCAACTGTGTAAGGTTGTGAAATCGTTTGTGAATTTGAAATTGGTAACGCGCAATCTTCGTACGAACGTGGAACAAACGCTTCATCCACAAATAATTGTCGTTCAATTTTTTTCATTACGGAAAGAACGCTTTCATCTTTTATTCCGCGTGAACGAAACAAAGAAATCATTTCTTCTTTTTCGTTTCGAAATTTATTGGGTGAATTCATTGGGTTAATTGAAACATGTAGAGACGTAGCATGCTACGTCTCTACAGTGATAATTATCTTGAATATTTTATTGCATCTGCAACCAAAACAACTTTTTTCATTTCTTTAACATCGTGAACGCGGACAACGTTTGCACCATTTGCAATTGAAAGTGCAACTGATGCTGCCGTTCCTTCTAATCGTTTATCTGTGTTCATGTCATTTGTAAGTTTTCCGATAAAAGATTTACGCGATGTTCCAACGAGAATTGGACAACCGAGAGAAGCAAATTCGTTTAAGTTTTTGAGCAAAGAAAGGTTATGTTCAAGAGTTTTCCCGAATCCAATTCCCGGATCAATAAATATTTGTGAAATACCATTAGATTTCGCTTTTGAAATTGATTTATATAAAAAAGATTTCACCTCTTCAACAACATTTTCATAATGTGGATTTTGTTGCATCGTTTTCGGATTTCCTTGAATGTGCATCACCACTAGAGTTGCTCTATTTCTTGCGACAACTTTTACCATTTTTTCATCAAACGTTAAACCGGAAATATCATTCACAATTGTTGCTCCAGCATTTAGTGCTTCTTCCGCTACTTTTGATTTTGTTGTATCAATGGAAATTGGAACACTAATATTCCTTGCAAGTTGTTCGATAACGGGAATTGTTCTTCGTAATTCTTCTTCAACAGGAATTGATTCTGAATTCGGTCGAGTTGATTCTCCACCAATATCAAGTATATCCGCGCCTTCTTCCACCATTTCCATTCCTCGCTTCACTGCATTTTCAACAGAGAAATATTTTCCTCCATCGGAAAATGAATCGGGAGTAACATTCAAAATTCCCATAATGTAAGTACGAGAAAAATAGAATTTGGATTTGCCGATAATATATGGTGAGAGAAATTTATGTTGCATAAAAAAAAATTGTTTGGGGTTAAAGGTTTGGGGTTGGAAAGAATTGTGCTACTCATACCGCTAACCTCAAACCTCGAACCTTCAAACAAAGAAACCAAGTTCTGCGAGAAACTTGGTTTCAATTTTATTTTTTTGTCGCTAACGATTTCATCGCTTTTCGTTTCTCTTTCATCTTTGCTCGTTTCTTGCGATGTTTTCGTGCGGCGTTATCTGTTTTTTTATTCATTGATTTCTGTTTCAGTTTTTGTGATTAAATTTTTCAACTCCGCTTTCACCTTTCGACGATTGTATGCTTTATCCGGCACTTCAACTTTCGGTGGTTTCTGCGCGAGTGGAATTCGTTTCGTAAATTTTTTCACCGTCTTTTTCGACGACGATTTTTTCATTTCAAATAATTATTTTGCAGATGCAAATCGCTTTGCAACTTCATCCCAATTGACAACATTCCAAAATGCGCCAACATATTCTGCTCGGCGATTTTGATATTTCAAATAATATGCGTGTTCCCATACATCCATTCCCAAAATCGGAACGCCTTTTACTTCGACGATATCCATCATCGGATTGTCTTGATTTTGCGTTGAACACACAACAAGTTTTCCGTGTTGCGAAACTAACCACGACCAGCCGGAACCGAAGCGTGTAATTCCCGCATTGCCAAACGCTTCTTTGAATTTATCGAACGAAGCGAAATCGCGATTGATTGCTTCTGCTAATTCTCCGCTTGGCATTCCTCCGCCGTTTTGTTTCATCACTTGCCAAAACATCGAGTGATTAAAATGTCCGCCGCCGTTATTGCGAACAGCTGGAGCAAGTTTTGAAATGTTCGCAAGAATTTCTTCGAGCGATTTCGATTCCCATTCTGTTCCGGCAACTGCTTTATTTAAATTATCAACATACGCTTGATGATGTTTTCCGTGATGGATTTGCATCGTGAGCGTATCAATGTATGGTTCAAGCGCATCGTGCGCGTAGGGTAAAGTTGGAAGTGTAAATGGCATAGATTTTTCTTTCTGTTGTGAAAATATATTTGTTGGTAAAAAACTTTCTGTAGCGGCAACTGTTCCCGCAATGAGTGATGATGTTAAAAAATTTCTTCGGTTCATGTGCTAAATTCTAAACTTCAATTTCTAATCCCTAAACAAATTCTAAATACGAAATTAGAAATGATATTAAGTTTCACTGTTTTGAATTTTATGCTTTATTTTTTTGAATTTGTTTAGAGTTTCGAATCTAGTAATTAGTGCTTTATGGGATGTTCAAAATCAATTTCGCTTGGTCGGTCATTTTGGTTGTATCCCACGGAGGAGTAAATACAATATCAATTTTAGCATCGCGAACTCCGGGCACTTGTAATGCTCTTCGACGCACATCGCTTGCAATTTGCGGTCCCATTCCGCAGCCGGGAGCAGTGAGAGTCATTTTTATATACAAGAAATTTTCTTGCACTTTTAAATCGTACACTAATCCCAAATCCACAATGTTGACGGGAATTTCCGGGTCGTAACATTCGCGCAACGCATCCCAAACAAGACTCACATCAATCGTTTGTACTGAGCCATTTGTAACATCAATTGGTTTGAGGTCTTCAGTTTGTACTTCTTCTTGAATTTGCATTCGAGGTCGTTGATTCGACTCGTCGAGAAGTTCTATTACTTCTTGCTCCTCTTCTTTTTTCTTTTTGTTGAAAAACATTGTAGAAATTAATTACGATGCTGAGAACGAACTTCCGCAACCGCACGTTTTTGTGGCTTTTGGATTATTGAACACAAATCCTTTTCCGTTCAATCCATCGGAGAAATCGAGAATTGTTCCACCGAGATAAAACATACTTTTCGGGTCAACAAAGATTTTCACGCCGTGCTGTTCGAGAATAATATCTTTTTCTTTTTGAACATCATCGAAGGCAATCACGTATGAAAATCCCGAACATCCACCGCCTTTTATTCCAACGCGCAAAGCGTGATTCTCGGGAATGTTATTTTCGGCTTTTACTTTTTGAACTTGACTCGCTGCTTTTTCCGTAAGATGAATTTCTTCTTGTGAAATCATTGGCGGGGTGTGAGTTTCTTGTAAGACTAATGTGTTTTCCATAGTTGTACTAAAAAAATGTGGTCAAATAAACTAAAATCTTTTTCTAAAATCTATTCCTCATCGTGAATCGTCGTTGCAACTTTTGTTGTTTCGTTTTCTTTCGATTTGAATTGAAGCAGACCATTGCGAACCGTATTCCATGAAAGTGTTGCGCATTTCACACGAACGGGAAATTCCAACACGCCTTTCAGTGAAGAAAGTTCTTCGTAATCTCCTTCATCGGAAAATTGTTTTTCGCCCTTCAACATTGATTTAAACGAATCAACGAATAATAACGCTTCATCAATTGTTTTCCCTTTGATTGCATCCGTCATCATCGAAGTAGAAGATTGGCTGATTGCGCAACCTTTTCCTTTGAAACGAATCTCATCAATTTTTTTTTCGTCGTCAAGTTTCACAAACAACCGCACATCATCGCCGCATGATTCATTGTAACCGCGCGATTCAATATCCGCATTGAGAAGTTCGCCAACATTATGTGGCTCTTTGTAATGTTCGAGAATAATAGTTTGATAGAGTTCGTTGAGTTTCATTTTGCAGCAGCGAAGGAAAAAACTTCTTGTACTTTTTTGAGTGAAGCGGCAAGCGCATCCACATCTTCTTTTGTATTGTAAACATAAAAACTTGCGCGAGCAACTGCCGGAACGCCAAGCCAACGCACAAGCGGTTGTGTACAATTATGTCCCGCGCGAACGCAAATTCCATCTTCATCGAGAATGGTGGAAACATCGTGCGCGTGAGCATCGCCAATATTGAATGAAATTACTCCGCCGCGATTTTCGGTTGGTCCATACATTTCAATCTCATCAACTTCTTGCAAAACAGAAAGCGCGTAATTTGTCAGTTCAATTTCATGCTGACGAATATTATACATTCCCAGCGAAGAAAGATAATCCACAGCAACACCAAGACCGATTGCGGCGGAAATATTCGGTGTTCCCGCTTCAAACTTCCAAGGAATTTCGCGATACGATGAAAACTCCAATTGCACTTCAGAAATCATTTCGCCGCCGCCCATATACGGAGGCATTGCATCGAGTAATTCCGTTTTTCCAAACAAACATCCGATTCCCGTTGGCGCGCACATTTTGTGTCCGGAGAAAACGAGAAAATCGCAATCAAGTTTTTGAACGTCAACTGAAAAATGCGGAACACTTTGCGATGCATCAATTAAAATTTTTGCTCCATAAGCGTGCGCGTGTGAAATTATTTTTTCTATCGGGTTAATTGTTCCAAGCGTGTTCGATGAATGAACAACAGAAACAAATTTTGTTTTTTCAGAAATCAATTGAGGAAGTTGTTCGATGTCTAAAATTCCCGGTTCGATGAGCGGAATAAATTTCAACTTCGCTCCCGTTTGCTGCGCGATAAGTTGCCAAGGAATTAAATTGGAATGATGTTCCATCGGCGTGAGAAGAATTTCATCGCCGCTTCGGAAATTCGCTCTCCCCCAACTGCTTGCAACAAGATTGATTGCTTCCGATGCGTTGCGTGTAAAAATTATATTTTCTGTTTGCGCGTTGATAAACTTCGCAACTTTTTTTCTCGAAAGTTCGTACGCTTCCGTCGCTTCGTAACCAAGTGAATACACGCCGCGATGAACATTCGCATTATACAAACGATAATAGTCATCCATCGCTTTAATAACACTCAACGGTTTTTGTGATGTTGCCGCGCTATCGAGATAGACTAATCTTTTTCCTCCATTGACTTTTCTTTGGAGAATTGGAAAATCGGAAATTATTTTTTCAGTGTTGAACACGTTTATTTCACTTCTTCCAATTGGTTCATAATAAACTTCATCACTTCTTCACGAATATCTTCAACAGAAATTTTATCAACTGCTTCGCTGAAAAATCCGAGCGTCAAAAGATACGTCGCTTCTTTATGCGTTAATCCGCGCGACATCAAATAAAATAAATCTTCTTTATTGATTGGTGCAGTTGTTGCGCCGTGTGTGCAGCGAACATCATCCGCTTCTATTTCGAGTTCCGGCAATGCATCTGCGCGCGCTCCCAAACTCAAAAGTATATTTTGATTTTTTTGATACGCATCAGTTTTTTGCGCTCCTTTGTGAACGCGAATCATTCCTTCAAATGATGTTTGCGATTTATCCGTGAGAACTCCTTTGAACAATAAATTGCTGTAACCATGCGGCGCGATATGTTTTTGCAGCGTATCAAAAGACATCTTCTGCTCTTTTTCCGTAAAATAAATTCCAACGATTTCTGCTTTGATTCCGGAGTCTTCCAAATACACTTCTACATTTTCTTGAGATATTTTTCCACCGAGCGCAACTTCAATCCATGTGAGCATTGAATCCTTTTTCATCATCGCGCGTTTGAAATTTCGATACACAACATTCTCGCCAAATTCTTGCAACGCGACAAAATTTAATCGCGCTCCTTCGCCGACAAATAATTCCGTAACACCGGAAACAACGACATCATTGCCTTCATCATTTGATGCAACCGTATCAATGAACGTGAGTGAACTCCCTTGTTCAACGACAACAAGTAAATGCGGAAAGAAAATTGTATTCGTTTCTTTCAATATATAATGGGATTGAATCGGAAGCGTTACGTTCACATTTTTCGGAACATAGACAAACATTCCGCTATCCCACATTGCAGAATGAAGCGAAACGTGTTTGCCATCATTGATTTGAACACAATCGTTCATAAAATATTTTTCAACGAGTTGCGGATGTGTTTGCATTGCAGAATGTAAATCCGAAACGATAATTCCTTTCGCGCGAAGTTCATCACTCAAAAATTCTTGTTTCTTTTTTCCATCAACGGAAACAACAATTCCGGAGCGTGCTTCTTTATGCGAAAATAAATTTTCAACATTGAACGAAGAATCATTTTTTCTTTTTTCTGAAAAAATAAATTCTTCAAAATTGATATTAGAAAAATCAATACGTTCCTTTTTGGCTTCAAGTGACTCTTCATAAATCATCCACGAGCGAAGCCGTTTAGATAACATCCATTCCGGTTCGTTATTTAATCGTGAACGTTCTTCAATCTGTTCACGAGTAATTATGTTTTCTTTAAGTAATGTTTCTTGTTTCATATTTCTAAAATCTAAGTGTTCCTCAGTGTTCTTAGTGGCTCAGTGGTAAAAAAATAAAACCACTAAGACACGAAGAACACTAAGTTTCACTAATTAATATTATCCAACTGAACCTTCAAGTGAAATTTCCATCAATCTTTCCGCTTCAACAGCAAATTCCATCGGAAGATTATTGAATACTTGTTTTGCAAATCCGTTCACAATCATCGAGATTGCGTTTTCTTTTGTAATGCCACGCGATGTTAAATAAAATATTTTGTCTTCACCGATTTTTGATGTTGTTGCTTCGTGCTCAGTAATTGCTGTTGGGTTATCAACTTCCAAAACGGGAAATGTGTTCGCGCTGCATTTATCTCCGAGCAACAGCGAATCGCATTGCGTAAAGTTGCGTGCGTTTGTTGCGTTCGGAGAAATGCGCACAAGCCCGCGATACGTATTTTTTCCAAACACACCGGAAATTCCTTTTGAAACAATGGTACTGCGCGTATTTTTTCCGAGATGAATCATTTTCGTTCCCGTATCCGCTTGCTGATGATTGGTCGTAACCGCAACGGAATAAAATTCACCAATCGAATTATCGCCTTTCAAAATGCACGAAGGATATTTCCATGTAATCGCCGCGCCGGTTTCAACTTGATTCCAAGAAATTTTTGAATTATTTCCTTTGCAAATTCCGCGCTTCGTTACAAAATTATAAATTCCTCCTTTGCCGTCTTTATCGCCGCTGTACCAATTTTGAATCGTAGAATATTTTATTGTCGCATTGGTGTGCGCAACGAGTTCAACAACTGCCGCGTGTAATTGACTTTCCGAACGTTGCGGCGCAGAACATCCTTCGAGATAAGAAACGTACGAATCATCATCGGCGATAATCAATGTGCGTTCAAATTGTCCCGTGTTTACGGCATTGATTCTAAAGTATGTCGAAAGCTCCATAGGACAATGAACGCCTTTTGGAATGTAACAAAACGTTCCATCAGTGAACACTGCAGCATTGAGCGTTGCAAAAT
This sequence comes from Ignavibacteriales bacterium, assembly GCA_018335975.1. Taxonomy (GTDB): domain Bacteria; phylum Bacteroidota; class Ignavibacteria; order UBA10030; family F1-140-MAGs086; genus JAGXRH01. The sequence goes on along the minus strand of JAGXRH010000126.1, from coordinate 12,769 downwards.
AATTATCGGTGTAAGGAACAACGGAGCCAAAATATTGCTGCACAAGTTCCGGATGTTTTTGAATTGCTTCGGAAATGGAACAGAAAATAATTCCGTGTTTTGAAAGTTCCTCCGAAAAAGTTGTAGCAACTGAAACGCTATCGAACACTGCATCAACGGCAACACCGCTGAGTTTTTTCTGTTCATCGAGTGAAATTCCCAACTTTTCGTACGTCTTCAAAATTTCCGGATCAACTTCATCCAAACTTTGCAATGTTGGTTTTTTCTTCGGCGCTGAATAATAAATTATATCTTGATAGTTGATGGTCGGATAATCCACCATTGCCCACGTTGGTTCTTTCATCGTAAGCCAATGACGATACGCTTTCAAGCGAGAATCCAACATCCACTCGGGTTCATTTTTCTTTTTTGAAATGAATCGAACAATGTCTTCGCTTAAACCTTTCGGCGCTTCATCAACTTCTACGTTTGTTACAAATCCGTATTTGTAATCGGTAGAAACAAGTTCTTGTACTTCTTCGTTTTGCATAAAATATTTTTTGTGTTAAAATTTACGCGGCAATTCTTTCAGAATATTCTTCCTTCACCCAATCATAACCTTTATCTTCTAAATCCAAAGCAAGTGTTGGTCCGCCGGAAAGAATTATTTTTCCATTCCACAATACGTGAACAAAATCCGGCTTGATATAATTGAGCAATCGTTGATAATGTGTAATGACGAGAGCACTTCGTTCCGGCGAAGCCAAACGATTCACTCCATCTGAAACAATTTTCAACGCGTCAATATCAAGTCCCGAATCAGTTTCATCAAGAATCGCAAGCGTTGGTTCAAGCATCGCCATTTGTAAAATCTCTGCGCGTTTTTTTTCTCCGCCGGAAAATCCTTCATTCACATATCGCTTTTGAAATGATTCGTCAATTCCGAGTTCTTTCATTTTCGCAGAAAGTTTTTTACTGAATTGCAAAACTGATTTTGATGAGAGTTTTTTATCTTTTTGCGGGTCAATTCCGGTTCGTTTTTTTTCTAAAGAATTTAAAGAGGAACGCATAAAATTAAATAACGTTACACCGGAAATTTGATGTGGATATTGAAAAGCTAAAAACAATCCAAGTGCAGCGCGTTCATCCGTTTCCATTTCAACAATATTTTCTCCGTTGAATAAAATTTCTCCTTCGGTAACTTCATATGATGGATGTCCCATTAACACGTATGAAAGTGTGCTTTTGCCGGAACCGTTCGGTCCCATAATTGCGTGAATTTCTCCTTTGTTGATGGTAAGATTCAATCCTTTGAGAATTTGTTTTCCTTCAACTTCTGCGTGAAGGTTTTTTATTTCGAGTAAGTTTGACATTGATATATGATTATGTTGTAAATATTAACTCGCTTGTGCTGGAGTAGTAACGGGAGCAGTTGTCGTTGGTGTTGCCGCAACCGGTTTTGGCGCTGGTGGAGCAACTTCTTTTCTCGGCAACCAAAATTCCGGATAGTTAAGAAGAAATGTTTGTTTATCCAATCGTTTCAAGACTCCATTCGTTTCTAAGTGAGTTGTTACTTCTTGTGTAACTGTTTCAGCATCGAGGTATGTGATTTTGATTCCTCGCTTCGTCAAATATTCCATTGTTCCGTAGTGCATATCGCGGAAAAAAATATTTGACAAATGATAAATTTTGAATTTTGATTTGAGAAATTTCAAATATTCAGTCGTGTTGTTTGTTATTGTTTGTGTTGCTTTGTTCATAATTAGATTTCACATTACTGATTATAGTTAACAGTTTTTTCTTTGATAAACCCATATCGCACATCTCATATCGAGACTAATTCTTCTTTTTGTTTTCTCACTTTATACTTTGGAGAAATCGAACGAAGTTGTTCTACAACTACTCCGACTCGTTTTGCAACGTATTCAATTTCTTCTTCAGTGTTAAATCTTCCAACACCAAAACGAATACACGAATGTGCTTCATCGCTCGAAAGTCCAATCGCTTTCAAAACATGCGATGGCATTGCTTGTGAAGTTGAACACGCTGAACCGGAAGAAACTGCGATTTCTTTCAATCCCATCATTAGCGCTTCAGCATCAACTCCATCGAAACCAATGTTAAGATTATTGGGAATTCTATTTTCCGATTCTCCATTCAACCAAACATTTGGAATTGTTTCAAATATTTTACGTTGCAATAAATTTCTTAAGAATGATATGCGCTCAGTTTCTATTTTAATTTCATTAGCACAAATATCAATTGCCTTTCCTAAACCAACGATTGAAGGAACATTCAACGTTCCGGAACGCAAATTCTTTTCTTGCCCACCTCCGTGAAGAATAGGAGAAATTGAAACGCGCGGATTTTTCTTCCGAACATACAACACACCGATTCCTTTTGGTCCGTAAATTTTATGCGCGGAAAGTGAAAGCAAATGAATATCCATTTTCAAAACATCTATGGGAATTTTTCCAATTGCTTGCGTTGCGTCGGTGTGAAATACAATTCCATGTTCTACGCAAAGTTTTCCGATTTCTTCAATCGGTTGCAATGTTCCGATTTCATTATTCGCAAACATTATCGAAACGAGAATTGTATTTTGACGAATTGCGTTTGCAAGTTCTTCCAAATTTATTCTTCCGTATTTATCAACACGCAAATACGAAACTTCACAACCGGATTTTTCCAAACTTTTGCAAACATCAAGAACGGAATGATGTTCCGTTACGCAAGAAATAATATGATTTCCTTTTTGTTTGTAACTTTCTGCAACTCCTTTAACTGCAAGATTATTCGATTCCGTTGCGCCACTCGTAAAAATTATTTCGTTTGGTTCTGCGTTCAAAAATTTTGCGACGAAACTTCTTGCCGTTTCAACTCCTTCTTCTGCAACCCAACCAAATTTGTGCTGACGACTTGCTGCGTTCCCAAACTTTTCAGAGAAATACGGTAACATCGCTTCCACAACTCGCGGGTCAACTTGTGTCGTTGCGTGATTATCAAGATAAATCGGAAGTTTCATTTCAGTACAAAATTTCCTGAAGCGTCATTGTTTGAAATGCATTGTTAATCGTTTGCTGAATTTTTAACAACGGACTTTTTATTGTGCAATGATGAGAAATAGTACAACTATCTTCTGTTTCGGTTTCGCATTGCATTAGTGCAACTTGCGGAACACGTTCAATGGCATTAATCACGTCTGATATTTTAATGTTAGCCGGACTTTTTGTTAAAATATATCCGCCATACACGCCTTGACGAGGGATGATTAAACCGCTTCTCGATAAGGATTGCATTACTTTCGCGAGTAATGTGAATGGGATTTGATATCGGTCAGAAATTTCTTTCGCCGTGGTACAGCAACCACCTGTCTGCAACGCCATATGACGAATTGCAATCAAACCATATTCGACTTTCTTGGAAATTTGTAACACTTAAACTACGACTTAAATAGTCCGATTTCAGTTCAAAATAATTCCCGACTTGAATGCCGGGATTAAATTTTCAGGTTAAAGATAGAGAAATTTCTATAATCGGAAAATTAGTGGTCTTTTTTTCCCACCTTCCTACCGGTAATTGTTTTGACATACACCTCAACTTTATCAAGATCTATCTGCACTTCTGCCTCGCAGTACGGGCATGCTTTTATATTTTTTCTATCAAAGTTTACAGGGTTATTGCACTCAGGGCAACTTGTAATGACAACCCCAACCACACGCGCACGTTTGAGTACTTCTTCCGAAGGTATTTTTTCAGCCAATTGTTTATTACTTTTTGTTCGAGCCATAGTTAATTCCTAAAAATTTGAGGTTGAATATAAGTTTTAAACACACAATGAAAAAAATCCTGAGTAAAAAATGATAATTGGAAAATCAACCTTCTCTTGCCCAAAGAATTAACTCTTTCATGTTTGGTCGTTTTCCCGTCGAAAGAATTCCGATACGGAAAACTTTTCCTGCGAGCCACATTAAAACAAATGTTGAAACAAGCAGTAAAGTGATTGTTGCGAGAATTTCAATTGTTGATGGAACCTGCACTGAAATTCGTAACGCCATCATTGTTGGTGTCATTAGCGGAATGAAAGAAAGAATTTGAAATAACGGTGAGTTAGGGTTCTCAAACGCATTCAACGCAAGCACAATCGGAAACACCATCAGCAAACTTATGTATGATGTAATTTGCTGCGCTTCCTGTTCCGTTGTTACGAGTGAACCGACCCCAACGAAAATTGCCGAGTACATTAAATAACCGAGAACAAAATAAATCGGCATCAACCAAATTCCATTTGCGGAAAGCATCATTACTGCAAATTGCGGAACAGCAGTGATTCCGATAATTGCCCACAAAGAAACTTGCGTAATGCCAAGTCCACTGAGACCGAGAATTTTTCCGCGCATCAAATCGCTTGCAGAACAACTCGAGAGTAGAACTTCAACAATGCGATTCGATTTTTCTTCAACAACACTTCGCACGAGCATTTGTCCCGTTGTAAGAATCAGCATAAACATCAGCATAACGAAAATGTATGATGAGAAAAATTGTGTTCGGAAATCTACTTTCTTCTCTTCTCCTTCTTCAGTAATTTTTGTAGGATTGATTTCCAATGATTGAGAAAACTTTTTTATTTCTTCGTCACTCACGTTTGCTCTTCTCATTCGTTCTTCGCGTAAAATTTCCTGAATCGCAGATTCAAAGCGATTCACTAAACGAATATTTCCCGTTCGCGTAGTTCGGTATTCTATGAGCGTATCGTTCTCTATACTTTTCGGAAAAATAAACACACCTTCGATTTCTTCGTTCAAAACAAGTGAGTCAGCAATTTTTCGATGCGTTTGAATACCCTCCTCTCGAAAAATTCGCAAAAGATAACTCGGTTGTTTATCCGGCAATGTATATTTTTCATTCAATCGTTGAGAAAGTTTATCCGAAAGCCAGCCAGTTTCATCTACCGTTCCGATAACGATTGTATTCGTTTCCGATTTTGACGCAAAGAATGTCGGAAGTAAACTGAAGCCAATCATAATCACGGGAGTGAGAACAAGCGAAATAAGAAACGCTTTGCTTCTGATGTTTTCAAGATACTCGCGCTTTGCAACGGTGAATAGTTTTGATTTCATTTCTGCACCACTCTCCCATTACTTGTCATTCCGAGTTCCGATTGCTTCGGAATAAACTCTGTCGAATCATTTCCAACAAGTTCGAGAAATATCGAATACAACGATGGTTCTTTCGTTTCAAATTTTGTAACGTTCAGTTGAGCAACTATCGTTCGCAAAAATTCGGAAGGAGATTCGTTATTATTCAATTCAAGTTCGGCGTAGTTTTGAAAGAGCTGACATTTTGCAACATTGTTCATCGAAGAGAGAAAACTTCCATCGCCATCAAACTCAATATAGATTGCATTTTTTCCGAAACGTTTTTTGGCTTCGCTCACCGTTCCATCAAGCACAATTTTTCCTTTATTGATGAGAATAAGTTCATCGCACAATTTTTCTGCGTGTTCCATTATGTGAGTTGAGAAGATAACGACTTTTCCCGCTTTGCGTTGTTCAAGAAAAATTTCCCGCATCAATAATTGATTCACCGGGTCAAGTCCGGAAAACGGTTCATCGAGAATTACATATTCCGGATTGTGGAGAAGCGAACATATAAATTGCACTTTTTGTTGATTGCCTTTGGAAAGCTCTTGAATTCTTCGCTCAGCATAATTCAACAACTCAAAACGTGCGAGCCATTCTTTTGCTTTCTTTTTTGCTTCCGATTCGGAAAGTCCTTTGAGTGTTGCAAAATAAATTATCGTGTTTAGTAATTTACTTTTGCGATACAAGCCCCGTTCTTCGGGAAGATAACCGATTTTGTTTTGCAGCGCGGAAGAAAATGCAAATCCATCAAACGTAATTTGTCCATCGTCCGGAGAAAGAATATTCAGTAGCAAACGAATCGTCGTTGTTTTTCCCGCGCCATTCGGACCGAGCAAACCAAATATTTTTCCTCGTTGCGCTTTGAATGAAACATCATCAACTGCAGTGACGTTGGAAAATTGTTTTCGGAGATTTAATACAGAAATCATTTTGAAGCGGAGTGTTGGAGGAATGGAGAGTTGGAGTAAGATGTAGGACATTTTGGAAGTGTCCCACATCTCTTTATTACCAAATTCTCTCAACTCCATATTTATCAAGCATTGTATCGTTGCTGATAACGGGAAGGTTTTCTATTTTGCATTGTGCAACGAGAAGTCTATCAAACGGGTCGCGGTGGTGGAGAGGAAAAGAAACTGCTTCGATAATATGTTCAAAAGAAATTTCCATTAGACGATAATCGTATTCTAATATTTGTCGTCTCACAAAATTGTTCAATGGTTCAATGAGTTTCATTTTTCCAATATTTACTTTAATTCCAATTTCCCAAACGCTCGCTAAACTCAAAAAAACTACATTCTCTTCATTATCAATTATATCAACAACTCTTTGTGGTAATTGTTGAGAGCCGAATTCGTACCAAAGAAATGCGTGGCTATCAATAAGATATTTCATTTGATGTACTCGTTAAATTCTTCCGGTGTTTCATCAAAGTCGTCGGCGATGTAGAGAATAACATCTTTTGCGCTTCCAAACGTGCGGGGTTTTTTGGGAAATGGAAGAGCGACCATTTTTGCGACGTCGTGTTCTTTTTTCGTAAATATAATTTCTTCACCATTGATGACATCTTCTACCAATTTTGAAATCATACTATTTGTTTTTTCTAATTGTATTACTTGCATAATGTTTTAAGTTTTTTTCGACACAAATTTACAAAACTTTGAGCGTTGTTTTTTTCGTTGCGGATTGAATGAAACATAATCAACAGCAACGACCTTAGAAAATTGTTTACGGAGATTGAGAACGGAAAATTTTTTGAAAGATAACTCACTATTTCATTTAATCTGATGCTAACTGCGTTATACTCTTTTCACGTAACTGTACAGTTTAGTATTCGCACCAAAGTTTGTTTGATGGATCAGTATTCTTTCTCATCCATTTCTCCTTTGTAAATGCTGATACAACATGCTATTGAACCGATATTTGTGCAAACGATACCAATGTTTGAAAAATATTCTTTTGTCATAAAGTTTATTATGAAAAGAGAAGAACCACTTACAATTAAAAGCAATCCCGTCAGAATAATTGCAATTGTTTTTTGATAAGCGGGAGCAACTTTAAATCCTATGTAGACAAATGCCATACCTGCAATTACATTGCTCATAATATCCACGAAGACAATGTTTAACCAAGAGTCGGTGTCAATGTATCCTGCTACTGTTAGTTTGTGTAACAGTCGCCAAAGTCCAAACGCTAATATCATTCCTAAAATAGAAACTGGAAGAACTGCTGTCCAGCGAAGAATGGTTTTCCAAAGTTGAGTTGTTTTGTTCATTTTATCTTTTCTTATTTGTTCCAAGTTCCGTCATCGTTCCACCTTGATTTGAATTTGGAAAATATCCCAATCTTTTCCAAAAGTCTTCCTGACATACTTCGCCCTTCTTCTGTAAAACCATTGATGTCTCTGCAATCATGATTTGACTTTAGTCCTTTACGAGATATTTCTTTGTTCCTGTAAACTTTCAATTGGTGGTCAATAGCAAATTGATTTATCTTGTCAACATTATCAAACCCGTCTTTCATTAAACACGGTGGGGCAAAATATTCCTTTCTCTGTTCGTCCACAAAAAGCAGAGCATTATTTGGCAATGTTGAAGTTGTACGAAGTCCAAAACCAATCCAAAGCAAAATGAATGGTATAACCAGAAGATACAGTCCGATTTTTTTTAGTTTATCCATGCGTTGTGGTTTTGAGTTCGTACCATCCCCAATAGTCTTTGCATAATTAAATACTCCGGTATTATCCCATGAATTATTCTCGCAAACTGAGTTTTATTGTAGTGGTCTAATTTTTCGTTTATATATCGTTCTTTTATTTTCTTCATTTGATTTGATTTTTATTTCACTCCTACGGAGTTCAAACTGTTTGTGTTACATTTTTCTATTAACATTTCATCCCTACGGGATTAACTTTTTTTTAGTAGTTGAGAAGTTAAGTAGTTGAAAAATATTTATAATCTCAACTACTCTATTACTTCAATCTAAAATCTAAAATGTAAAATCTAAAATTGAACTACGGCGTAATTCTATAAATCATTCTCGCAAACGAAATTTTATTCATTCAAGTCAAAAATAATTCCAACATTTATTTTCACTTTTTCAATTAACTCATCCGGCAATGAGCCAATTTTTCGCATCAATCGTTTATTATCAATGGAACGAATTTGGTCAATCATAATATCGCTTTTCTCAGAAAGTCCAGCATTACCTTTTCGAAGATGAACGCGCAATATTTCACTTTCTTCATTTACATTCGTTGTGAGCGGACAAATAAGAGTTGACGGATGAATACGATTCAATAAATTTGTTTGAAGAATAAGCACCGGACGCACCTTTCCCGCTTCGGTTCCCATTTGAGGATTAAGGTCAGCAAGCCAAATATCAAATTGTTTAATTATCATCGAACGATTCGAATTCTTTTAAAACTGCGAGCGATTCATTTCCCACTAACTTCGATTCCATCACCAATTGCTTTGCCAATAGTTTACGACGCTGTGTTTTATTGTAGTGGTCTAATGCTTCATTGATATATCGTTCTTTTGTTTTCTTCAAACGAGTAAGAACTTTTTCTGTTTCGTTGTAGATTGAATCTTCTATTTTAAATGAGAGTGTTTTCATATTCGTTTATATTTAAAAATGCTTAGAGTAAAATTGAGGAGATTCCACGCTTCTCTCGGAATGACAATTAGGAGTTACGGCGTAATTCTATAAATCATTCTCGCAAACGGAATTGTTTCGCGCACGTGTTCAATGCCGCAAATCCACGCAACGGTTCGCTCCACTCCCAAACCAAAACCGCTGTGAGGAACGCTTCCGTAACGGCGCAAATCCAAATACCAATCAAACGCTTCTTGCGGCAATTCGTGTTCTTTAATTCTTGCAAGCAACACATCGTAATCATCTTCGCGCTGACTTCCACCGACAATTTCTCCGTAACCTTCCGGCGCGAGAATATCCATTGCAAGCGCTTTCGTTTCGTCTTGCGGGTCGCGTTTCATATAAAATGCTTTCACTGCCGATGGATAACGATGCACAATAAGCGGTCTATCATAATCTTCGGAGATTGCAGTTTCATCCGGCGCGCCAAAATCATTTCCATAATCAAACGGAATTCCTTTTCGTTTTAATATTTCCGTTGCTTCGTGATAAGAAATTCTTGGAAATGGTTTCTTCACGTTTTCAAGTTTAGAAATATTGCGTTCAATTGTTTTCAAATCTTCCATATTATTTTTCAAAACAGATTGCACAATGAACTCCAAAAAATCTTCTGCCAAATCCATATTGTCATTCAAATCGTTGAACGCAACTTCCGGTTCAACCATCCAAAATTCTGTGAGATGTCGGCGCGTTTTCGATTTCTCCGCTCGAAACGTTGGACCGAACACATACACTTTTCCAAACGCCATCGCTCCTGCTTCACCGTAGAGTTGTCCCGATTGTGTGAGATACGCTTTTCCCAACTCGAAATAATCCGTTTCAAAAAGTGTTGACGTTCCTTCGCACGCGGCGGGAGTAAAAATTGGCGCATCGAATAAAATAAATCCGCGCGAATCAAAATATTCTCTGATGGCGTGAATAATCGTGTGGCGAATGCGAAGTATTGCGTGCTGTCTGCTGGAACGAACCCAAAGATGTCGTCTATCGGCAAGAAATTCTACGCCGTGTTCTTTCGGCGTAATCGGATATTCCTGCGCAACGGAAATTATTGTGCAATCGGAAAGTTCAAGTTCAAATCCTCCCGGCGCTTTGTCGCTTTGTTTTACAACACCTTTCACTTTGAACGATGATTCCTGCGTGAGCGCATCGAATGTGTTGAATACTTCTTCGCTCAAATTATTTTTCACGAGAACGCATTGAGCAATTCCCGTTCCATCGCGCAAAATGAGAAAGCGAATTTTTCCGCTCGAGCGTTTATTGTACAGCCATCCTTGCAGTTCAACTTCTTGCCCAACAAGTTTAGATAAATCGGAGATGTAGGTTTTGGTCATAGAGAATTAGGAATGTAGAATTAAGAATTAGGAAAACTATTGTAAAAATTTCGGAGGAAAATATAGGAAAGAATCACGCTTGTTTTGTTCCGGTTTTCCAATACGAAATAACAAAGAATACAAGGAGTATTGAATCAGTAATCGCACCATATACCATATTGATTCCCGTTCGGTTTTGTGCGAATAAAATAATGATTGGAACGATAAAGATTATTTTTTCAAGAAATGTTATCGGCATTATTTTTCTGTAATACAACGGGTCTCTTGAAATTACAAAAAACAAAAATTGAAACACCAACGCAAGTCCGATAAAGCCGTAATAATATTCAGGATGAGTTATCGGCGGCGGATAATCAATTCCGTTTTGGGTTTCCATAAAATAAAGTGGGGTAAGAACTAAGAATCCCCAAATTGATGCGATGAGGTATGTGTATTTTGCGAATTTCATAAATCTTATTTTAATTATCACGCAAAGGCACGAAGATGCAAAGAAAATCTTTTGCGACTCTGCGTCTTTGCGTGAGTGATATTATTTCAAACTCTCCAAGCTCACTTTCAACTTCTCTACTGTTTGTTGAAACGTAATAAGTTTCTCGCGCTCTTTATCAATCACATCTTTAGGAGCGCGGGAAACAAAACTTTCATTTTCTAATTTTTTTGAAGTTGATTCATATAAACTTTGCACGCGGGCAATTTCTTTTTCAATGCGCGCTCGTTCTTTTTCCATATCAATCAATCCTTCGAGCGGCACAAATATTTCTTCGCCATCAACAACAGCGCTTGAGGAAAGGTTCGGTTTCTCTCCCTCTTTCAAAAATTGAATCGTTCCAACTTTTCCTAATCGTTTTAAGTATGATTCAAACGTTGCAACGCTGTTTTTTCGTTCTGCATTTGTAAATCGAAACAACACATTTATTTCCGTTGATGGTGGAACTTGCAACTCTCCGCGAATATTACGAACTGCATTCACTACTTCCATCATAAACCATGCATCTTTTTCGATTTTCCCATCAATAAAAATTTCATTTGATTTTGGAAACTCTGCTACCATAATACTTCTTTGTTTATTTTGAGCGTCATTAGTAATTGGTAATTGGTAATTAGTAAATTGTTGCCAAAGTTCTTCCGTAATAAACGGCATAAACGGATGAAGCAAACGAAGCGAAGTTTCAAAAACATTCATCGCTCGTTGTAGCACAATTTGTTTTACTTCATTCGATTCATCGCCGTATAATCTGCTCTTCAACATTTCCACATACCAATCGCAGTAATCGTGCCAAATAAAATCGTACAATATTTTCGTTGCTTGATTGATTTCAAAATGCTCTAATGCATTATTTAAATCTTTTATTGTCGAATGAAGACGAGAGAGAATCCATTTATCTGCAAGGTCGAAAAATTGGTTTGAGGTTTGTGATTTGGGGTTTGTGGTTGCTTCCTCCAACCGTAAATCGCTAACCTCCAACCCTTGTTGATTCATCAACAGGAACCGTCCTGCATTCCATATCTTATTCGCAAAGTTTCTTCCGATTCCACAATTTTCTGTTGCAAACCGAACATCGAGTCCAAGCGGCGCAAGAAATAAAATTGAGAATCGCAACGCATCCGCTCCGTATTCATCAATTACATTGAGCGGGTCGGGAGAATTTCCCAAACTCTTGCTCATCTTTCTTCCTTGCGAATCGCGAATGATACTTGTAAAATATACATCGTGAAATGGAACTAAATCTTTCGCTTCTGTGCGCTTATTTCCATTCGGCAACGGAACGTCTTCCATCACTTCCAATCCCGCCATAATCATTCGCGCGACCCAAAAGAAAATTATATCGGGACCGGTTACCAGTGTATCGCTCGGATAAAAATATTTCAAATCATTATTTTGTTTGGACCAGCCAAGTGTTGAAAAGGGCCACAACCACGACGAAAACCACGTATCGAGAACATCTTCATCTTGCACCATTTGAGAGTTGCAGTGCTTGCAATTTTCCGGTTTTGTTTTGCTGACAATCGGCGCTTTGCAATTCAATGTGCAATGGTCATCGCCAACGCAATACCAAACGGGAATGCGATGTCCCCACCACAATTGACGCGAGATGCACCAATCGCGAATGTTCGTCATCCAGTGTTCATACACTTTTTCCCAACGTTCAGGATGAAATTTTATTGTTCCGTCTTTCACCACTTGCAGCGCTTTTTCCGCGAGCGGTTTCATTTTCACAAACCATTGATTCGAGAGATATGGTTCAATCACCGTGTCGCAGCGATAACATCTTCCAATCGTATTTTTGTATTCTTCAACTTTCACAAGAAAATTTCCCGCTTGCAAATCTTCAAGAATCAATTTTCTACATTCGTACCTATTAAGTCCTTGGTATTTTCCGGGAGCGTTTTCATTCAGCCTTGCGGATTCATCGAACACATTTACTTGAGGAAGATTGTGTCGCTTTCCAACCCAATAATCATTCGGGTCGTGTGCGGGCGTAATTTTTACTGCGCCGCTTCCAAATGTCGGGTCAACATAATCATCAACGACAATGGGAATTTCTTTATTCACAATCGGAAGCAAAATATGTTTTCCGTGTAAATGAAAATATCGTTCGTCTTTTGGATGAACAGCAACAGCAGTATCGCCGAGCATTGTTTCCGGTCGCGTTGTTGCAA
>JAGXRH010000125.1 GCA_018335975.1 Ignavibacteriales bacterium | reverse complement strand
CGATTGCGCCATTTGCTCCGCCGCTCGCTGACATTGTAATCGTAGTGCCGACAGTCATAGTACCGGTGCTCAGTTGAAAGGTCGCGAGGTTAGTACTCCCGCCGTTTTTATAAGAAGTAACAGTTACTCCATTTGTAACGTTAAACGTATTAATCGTTGTCGTAAGAATTGTTGTTCGGTCCGCTAGAGGGAGATTTGAAGCGCCAGCCGTTCCGCAAGTAACAGAAGCGCTACTAATTGTTCCAGATCCGGTAATGATAGCGGACGTACTTATAAGAGTCGCTGATTTCATTGTAACAGCATTCGTTACGGTGAGTGTAACCCCGTTGCTTACAGTAAGTGTTGCTGAGGTAGTCGAATCGAATGCGAGCGACGAGATGGTTGTGTTACTATTAACGACGGGCTGCGCAGTAAAAATAGTATCACCGATAATAACAGCGTCGTTGGAACTGGGAGGAAAACTTGGCGTGCCGGTTACGGTTGACCAATTGCTTGCAGTTTCCCACGCTGTGCTTGTTCTACCCGTCCAGCGCGCAGTTCCTGCTGCAAAAATTTGTACCGAAGAAAAAAAGAAAAAAGTTAAAACGAAAAAGAAAATAGTAGTTATGTTTTTCATAGAAGTCCTCTTGGTGAAATGTAATAATTGATGATAAAAACTGAAAAGAAAAAGTGAAAAATATTGGAATAAAACTTAGGTGAATATATCTATTAACCGATGAGTAATTCGGTTCAAATGCAACTTATAAAAAACGAGAAGAACAAAAATGAACACACGGTTCCTGAACTTTGAACCGTGTGTTCATCTTGCAAAATAGTTATTTTACAACGACCATTTTCTTCAAGGATGTGAAGTTGCCATCTTCTTCAACTCCTTGCGCCGTCAGCCGATAGAAATACACGCCGCTCGATACCCGGCTTGCATCCCATTGAATCAGATGTTTTCCCTCTTCCAGCAATCCATCGTTAATCAACGTGGTAATTTCCTGTCCGAGGATGTTATATATTTTCAACGTAACAAATGACGAGTGACGAATCACAAATGAGAGCGTTGTCGTTGGATTGAATGGATTCGGATAATTTTGATGAAGCGCAAATGCGTTGGGCGTTTCCACATCAGTATTATCGTAATTTACTTGTTCAGATTTTAGGTTCGGAACATACCGGAGAATCCCCGCGTCGGTTGCCGTCTTCACCCCCAGGAGCGAAACTGCATAAGGATTCTTTTTAAATTTTGTATCGAAAGTTCCTTTCACAACGGCAAGCGAATCTACAAGCGTATTTGCATCATCCAGCGGAGCAAAAAACGCTTCGTTAATAGTTTTCAGAATGTTTGCAATATTTTTCAACTCGGTATAATCGCTCGCTTCGGTAATTCCATTCGATTTCCAGTATGTTGCGAGGGTATCAACGTAGTTGGAAATATAAGCGAGCGACTTATCTTTCAACGAACGCCCTGCGATGGTTACATCGGACGTTAATTGCAGATTCTTTAATCCCCTCGGAGTAACGCCGGTGTCGCTCGCAATCAGATTGAGTTTGAAAGCAATCGCCTGTTCCCAGAAATAATTATTGAATTTCTTCACAGCCGGTTTGAGCAATTTATTCAATGCTTTTTTCCCTTTACCCGTTGTCAAATCGCGAACTGAGTCAAGCGGGAAATTTCTGTTGGTGTCGTGCTTTGCCGTATAAAGTTTTCCGATTTCAGTCCCTTTTGAAAAGCCAACCCAACTATATCTCTTCGCAGAATCCGGATTTATTTGTCGCACGCCGAGGAATGTTGCTCCGGATTTTCCAAGGCGGCGGAAAACTTCTTCCACTGCCGTTACGGTATTCGGTTTTTGTTTTAACACACCGTTTTTGTACGCCAACTTCACAACTTTTTTAGAAAGCGCTGTATCTGCTTTAAACGTGCGGAACTCCACAGAATCAAAGCCAACGGTATTGCGAACTTTGTTCGTGTAAATCGGTAAGTTAAAATCAAAATAAATACTTGCGTCGTTTTTCACTTCCGTACCGATAATCAAATTCGGTTTTGTGCGGATGGTGAATAAGATGAAGCCGTGACTATTCGGCTCATCGCTCGTGCTATCGGGGAGATTGATATTTTGAAACGTCCACGTAACGACACGGTTGTTGATTTGCAACGTATAGGGATGACTCGTTCCAAAAACCTGCAATTTCGATAAGTCGAGATTATTATCCATCGTATCGCGGACTACTATGTTTTCTGCCAAAAATGTACCGGTGTTTTGGAAGCGGATACGATACGTCATCAATTCCGTTCCTTTAATAACGCCGAGTTCACCTTCACCGATTGGTAACACGGTTTTATCGTTCGGGTCGTATGAACCAACCATCAATCGTGTGTCGCAGTAATTATTGTTGTCGGTGTTCACATCGGTATTGCCGGTAACGGTTACATCGGCGCAGACAGAAACTTCGTCGCCATTAACTACGGTATCGGGCTGGAAAAATCTCATCGTTGTAGAGATGCGATATTCCGCTTCGGGTTCAAGTCCATAAAAATTCCACGTTGCTTTTTTGAGTGTTGGGTTATAGTTGTCTTCCGCTGGATTATTGAAACCTGCAAGATAATTTGCTTCAGGTGGATACGTGAGTGTAACAGACCCATCGGTCGTAGCGGTACCAACATTTTTGACAACGATTTCATACGGTACTTTAAATCCGGGACGTGACGGGACTATGTTAGTTACCAACACCGATAAATCATAGATGCTCGGGTCAACATAAAATCCGAAATCGTTTCCGGTGGAATTTTGTCCTTCTGCGATTTCAGCAGTACGTGTTGTTGTTGGAGCAGGACAAACCTGTTCCCAATGGTTTTTTGGAATTACGCTGATGGTGTACGTTCCCGCTGAAAGCAAGCCAAAAGAGTAACTGCCATCACTTCGCGTTGACCGGTAAATTTCTCCCGGTTCTAATTTTACAATCCAACCTTCGAGCCCGTCTTCGCCATCTTCGGGAACACAATCACCATCATCGTAAGTAACTTTCCCGCTGATTGAACCAAGGGTTGTTGTTCCAATAGTGCCCGTAAGCCAATTTGCATAGTTGACCACGCCGTTCGCATCATCATCATAGTTATCATAAATTTGGACGAGGTTTTTCGGATTACCGCCGGCGTTTATTTCGTTCGTCATTTCCACACCCCACCAATTATACTGCGCGTCAATGTCTGTTGTTAAATTGTTTCTCACATTGTATCCACCGTTTACATCAAAAGTATTATTGCGTAACAATACGTTTGCAAGCGGGGGAGGGCAGCCTCCGAATTTACAAGCACCATCGAATACAATTGCATCTCCGGTATTGTTTGTGAAAGAATTATACTGAACAAGGACGGAGCCCCCTTCGCTAAAATACAACATCAGCCCATTCTCGCCATTTCCAGTAAATGTATTTTCTTCAATATTTCCGCTCGAGTTATTAACGTAAAATTCAAGTCCTGTTGACATTGTATTATCAAAATGATTGTTGGAAATATCAAAATCCAATGTGTTGTTGCCCACACCGAGTGAAACGCCGTTCCCACCGCCATTGATAGTATTGTTGGTGAATGAGAACGACATTTTATTATTGAAAGCGTACATTGCCTGTCCGCCTCCATCAGGATAATTTTCAATCGTGTTCCTGTCAAATTCTCCAGACGATGCTGTATGGTTGTTGGCTACACTATAATTATCTATCCCAATTCCCAAATCCCAATAGTGAATATTATTTTCATTCATAGAGAATTGTAACTCCGGTGCATCCATTAACCCGAGATGAATACCTTCGTAAGCATTGCAATTAATAATGTTGTCGTTGATATTCACTTCGAGCAACTCATCGCCAATATAATTATCCATAACTACAGCTTCAATGACGATGGCTCCGAAAGTATATGCTTCCTGCCCTGTTCTCAGAATCGAGTTTCTTTCTATGGAGAGATTTGCATTTATAACCTCACTAAATCCAATTCCGCTTTCACTATCATAATCATTTGAAAATGTAATTACGTTATCGGAAATAGTAACGAGTGGATAAGTGAATCCTTTTCGTGAAATGGGAGAAATATTGTTTCGTTGTATTTTTCTCTCTTCACGGATTACCTGAAATCTCTTCAATAGTTTTTCTCTCTGTTCAGCATATTTATACGTTGGAGTTTTTTTCTGATGAGTGATACTGTTTCTTTTCGTTACATTTTTTTTCCACTCGTCATACGTGGGTGAGTGAGGTTTTGGATTTCGAACCATACTTGTTTTTCCATCCGGCGGTGTTACATAAAATCCCTCCATATAAATACCTTGATTAAATGGACCGGAAATTGTGTTTCCGGAAATCGTAACATCGGTGAACTCGTACGCTCCTCCTCCAATTGCATAATCTGCGGCATCGTCAGTTGTAATAGTATTTCCGTCAATGTGTAATTCTCCAAAATCGGAATAGACATTTATTCCAATTCCTCCGATAAGTAAATGAATGTTACAATTAGTAATCGTAACATCGCTCCATCCGTACACATCAATGCCAACGGAGTAGTCTGAAACTTCTACGTCAACATTGTCAATGAGTAGAGTTCCGTTTCCATTTCCTATTGCGGTCATCCCTTCGCTTGGTCCACTGTGTGAAACTGCGAAGTTGTTGAGTTCAACATCATCGCAATTACGTACAAACATTCCGATTTCATTTATGGTAATCTGTGGTTTGGTTCCGGTTGATGATTGTCCGAGTATCGTAATCTTTGGTTGGTTAGGATAATATGGAACGAGGTTGAAATTACTTTCTGTGTATGTGGCATCAGTAAGAAGCAGTGTCAATTCGGAAGTACGATTTGTTGCGTTCACTTCGCTTAATGCCGTCATTAAATTCGGGTAGTCGCCGGTTTGTCCGACCGTTTTTGTGGCAGTGGTAATCTGCGGAAGAATGTTCAATTGCTCGAATGTGTATATGCCAAACGGCGCAACCGAGGAAGCAATGTCCGGGTCTCCATCGCTATCTAAATCTCCGATAGCCAAATGAGATGTTCCGCCGATACCGTTCATGAGTGTGAATTTATTCTCTTCGGTTAACATATTCAAACCATTATTTTTTATATACAGGATAAGACTTCTTTCCATAGTAACAATATCACGGAAGCCGTCGCCATTAACATCAACGATTCTTCCATTATCATTTCCAAAACCCGGTATAGATATGAATGTAGGTGTTTCAAAAACGCCGCTTGCGTCATTCAACATCATATCTTTTCCGCTTTTTCCTTTTTTGTTAAAACCATTAGTGAATAAAATATCGGGTTTCTCGTCTCCGTTTACATCTCCAATATCTGCAACGCCGATGAAGTTTGCATCATAAGGAAGAGTCAAAGTCAAACGGTCTGATTCAAGAAATATCCCACTTCCATTATTCCGCAAGATTAATATTTCATGGTAATTTTGTCCATTGCAGATAATATCAAGGTCGCCATCGCCATCAACGTCGCCAATGGTGAGAGTTCTATTGGAAATATCGAATTGATATGTGTGGAGAAGTTCCTCTGTAAAATTTCCTGTTCCGGTGTTTCTGAGGAGGGTAATATATTTTAAATCGGCAACGATGAGGTCAAAGCCATTTGTAGCGTCAACATCACCAGCACGGACTTCTGCAATTCCTGAACTGTTTGTGAGCGGAAGAGGAATGTCGGTAGAAAAACCATTCGCAGGGTCATTGAAGAGAATATGCACGGTTCCCGAAACAATCCCTGCTATATCAAGATGGGTATCGCGGTTAAAATCCCCTGCTGCTATGGAGCGAAAATTCGCATTATCTCCCCAGGAAGAAATATCAAGCGTTGTAGTTATCTCGTACATTCCGCTGGTATTTTTTTTGTGAACGGCAAGAGTAGAAATACGCGCATCAACTAATTCAATATCAGGTTCGCTATCAAAGTTACCTGATAAAAAAGTAATTGCGCCTGCATTTGTGGTAGAATAATTATTAACGACTGAGGCGCTCAGAAAATTTTGTCTGTTTCCAAAAACGCCGGTGCTGGGTAAAACAGTTTGCGCTGATGTAAATAATGGTGTTAATACAGTCAGAGCGATAAAAAGTATAAGATTCTTTTTCATAGAGATATTTCCTTCGATGAATGTGATTAAATGAGTGAATACGTGAAATAAGGAGTGAAGTAGTTCTTATTTTCGATGGTGAAAATACAAAAGAAAACGTTAAACACAAACAATTATTTCAAATTCTTAATGGATTTGTGTTTTTTACATCCTCGTACTATTTCGAGGGGTGTTTTGAGAAAATTATTTCAAGAGAAACAACTTATGATGTTTTGTTACATTGTTAATTTCGAGACGGGCGAAATAGATTCCTGCAGGATACAATGATGCATCAAACTCAACCGTGTGCTTCCCTTCATTCAGGAATTTTTTATCAATCAATGTTGCAATCTCTCTTCCTAAAACGTCCCATACTTTGAGGAAAACAACCGTGGCGGCGGGAACGGAAAAGGTAAATGTTGTTACCGAGTTAAACGGGTTCGGGTTAGATTCTACATTGACGGATAAATTTTCCGGATTACTATGCTCAACGTGATTCGTGGGATTGTTGTATTTCAAAATCGTTCCGTTCTTTCCCACTATAAATCCATTTCTCTCATCGGTAAATTGTACGTCGTACACGGGAGTTGTATCGGGGGTGAAAATTTCATTCCACGTTCTTCCCGAATCGAACGTGTTGAGCATCGTTCCCGCATACCCCAACGCCATCCATCCTTCCGATGATGAGCGGAACCCAACAGAGTGTCCCTGACCAATGACATTCATTGGTAAGTATTCCCATTGTTCGCCGCCGGTGGAAGTACGCACCATTCCGGCGCCAAAATCGAGATCGCCTCCGACACAGATAATGTTCAACGAATCATAAAAATGTATATCAAACAATGGTTCAGGGCTTACCGCCAACGATGACCATCTTCTTCCTCCATCCGTTGTTCGCCACACAATTCCTGCGATGTCGTAGAATCCCCCGACGGCAAAACCGTACGATGGGGTAAAAAATTTGATGTTTTGAATCGGGAGGATTGACGGATTGGTAAATTCGGTTTGTTGCCACTCAACGCCGCCATCACTCGTTTGGAGAATAATGCCGAGCGTTCCCCCCATCCATCCTTTCATCGCATCAAGAAAGTAAATTGCATTAAACAAAACACTATCGAATTGCTGCTGCTGCCAACCATTGCCGCCGTTCGTTGTACTCAACAACATTGTTCCAACGTTGTTGTTGCTATCCGTGAAATAATGAGAAAGCGCCCATCCCCGTTGTTTGTCGAGGAAAAAAATATCCACAATATCGGTTGAAAGATTTGTTGGAAGCAAGTTCCACGACGTTCCTCCGTTTGTTGTTTTCAGGATAACACCTCCATCGCCCGCAACCCATCCGCTCAAACTATCGAAGAATTGAATTTTATTCAGGTCGTTCGTTGTCGGTTTTGGTAGCGGAGTCCAGTAGGTTTGCGCGTTTATCTTTTTACAAAACGGAAAGAGGAGAAAGAGAAAGAAGAATAAAATTTGATAACGGAACGAAATTTTCAAACAATGAGGCATTGGTATTCGCATTAAAAGCGGGAACAATTTACGAATTATACAAAGTTGGACAAAAAAGATTTTGATTTTAGGACATCTTTCCCGTAGGATTCCTGCGTAATAAAAACTATATTTTTTAAACACAGAGAGCACAAAGTATTTTCACAAAGAACACCAAGAACAATACATTCAATACTTTGCGACCTTTGTGTCCTTTTGCCCTAGGCATCCATTCGGGAGCGTTTAAATTCATTTTTGTCTATGACTCGTAGAGAGTTTTTAGAGATGCCCTTTATTATCAAGACTGAAATAGCAAGACGAGTTTTTTTTCATTCCTGAATTGAAATTATACTTTTTTATCCGATTCTGCACGAAAAATATCTGGCACTCTTTTTGAATAGAAAACGTGCAGAACATTATGCAATCAGAAAAAAATCCAATGAGTATCGTCTATCGTGAACAATACGTTGACGCAGTGCAACAGCCGATTTCCCCGCGCCCGAGGATAAAAAAACTTCCGCGCGAAATGAGGAAAAACAAAATCAATTTCCTGAACGAAAAAAATGGTTGGAAGAAATTACTTCTTCGCCTGAAGGAAGATTCTCAATTTGTTCGTTCCTCTGTTCAATTTTCCTTTCTTCTTCTTTGTGTCTGGATAGGAATAGAATTTTATTTCTTTATGCAGTGGGGAGCTTCCAACGGCGAGAAAACATTTTTTCCTCGTCCGCCGGGAGCAGAAGGATTTCTTCCCATCAGCGCGTTAATCAGTTTTTTCTACTGGATACACACGGGAATTATCAACACCGTTCACCCCTCGGGATTATTTATTTTTCTTGCCATTGTTGCCGTCAGCATTTTTTTGAAGAAAGCGTTTTGCAGTTGGCTCTGTCCCGTCGGAACAATCAGCGAATCGTTGTGGAAAGTCGGCGAGAAATTATTCGGGAAAAATCTTTCGGTTACAAAGTGGCTCGATTATCCGTTGCGCTCGCTGAAATATCTGCTCCTGTTCTTTTTCGCGTACTCGATTGCAACAATGGATGTTGATGCGTTGAAGAAATTTATTTTCAGCCCGTACAATAAAGTCGCCGACATCAAAATGTATTTGTTCTTCGCGGAGGTTTCATCGTTTGCGTTGTGGACGATTGTTGGTCTCGTTGCCTTTTCCGTTGTAATAAAAAATTTTTGGTGCCGCTATCTTTGTCCGTACGGAGCGTTGCTTGGCGCGTTGAGTTGGTTAAGCCCGTTCAAAGTTCAGCGAAATACAGCGTCGTGTATTGATTGTGAACTCTGCACCAAAGCGTGTCCATCGAACATCAAAGTTCATACGGCAAAAACCGTGTGGAGCGATGAGTGTATGAGTTGTTTGGAGTGCGTGCAGGTCTGTCCCGTAAAAAACACGCTCGATGTGCGGACGCATTTTACCGAAAAGCAGATTCCGAATTGGGTGTATGGTTCGCTTGTTGTGGGAGTATTTGTGGCAATTACCGGCGCGGCGATGCTGTTCGGATACTGGCAAAACAGTATTACGAAAGAAGAATATCTGCACCGATTTCAAAACTTAGATTCGCCTGCGTATCAGCATAATCGTGGAAGTGTGCCGGAGTATAGTGAGGAGGATTGAAGAGAGTGACTCTAAAAACCTTCAAGGTTTAATTGTTGATGAACATTCCGTTGCGAAAACTTTAATAAACCTTGAAGGTTTTGCATCGAGTTTTTAGAACCACCTTAAATAGATTATAGACTCCCCTTGGCAAAAAAAACTGAACCAAAGTCCAAAACACAAAATCCCACGCACCGTGATGATGCGTGGGATTTTTTAATTAAATGGAGGACACTTCTAAAGTGTCCTCCATTTTTTTTAAGCGTTCCATTACGTTCTCGCATCAACGGTGCAGACGACTCGTTTCATTCCATTATTCCAAATTACATTTTACTCTATTAGGCGTA
>JAGXRH010000124.1 GCA_018335975.1 Ignavibacteriales bacterium | reverse complement strand
CCCCCCGTCAACTCATCCGTGGAGAAATAAACCGCTGGGAAAAGCGAAACTTCTTCCAGCTTTTTCCAAAATTGATTCGCAACATTTTGTATCTTCACCCTGACATTTCTAATGGTCAGCTAATACTGACATTTCTATTGGGCGTTAACAAAATGAAATGACTCCATCAGTTTGTAATTACTCGTAATCTTCTTATTTTCACGCACAAAATTTTTAGGAAAAACTATGAACAACTCTCAACAATCAACAACTCAATCAATTTTTTTCGCAAGCGGATTAATTTTATTTGCCGCGCTTTCCCGTTTGCTTCCGCATCCATTAAATTTTTCTCCGATAGCCGCAATGGCATTATTCGGCGGCGTGTATTTGGAGAAACGATACTCATTCATTCTCCCGATGCTCGCAATGTTATTGAGTGATTTCATTCTCGGATTTCATTCGCAAATGCCGTTTGTGTACGGAAGTTTCCTCCTCATCGGCACTCTTGGTTTGTGGTTGAAAAATCATAAATCATTTGGAACAATTGTGTTTTCGACCTTTGCAAGTTCCCTTATATTTTTTATTCTCACAAACTTGGGAATGTGGTTTATGCAGCGGTTTTATCCAACACCATTGTATTCAAGTTCGTTTGATGGTTTAATTGCGTGTTTCGTCGCGGCGATTCCATTTTTCCAAAACACATTTGTCGGTGATGTTGTGTATGTTAGTGTAATGTTTGGCGCGTATGAAGCAGCAAAGAAGTATGTCCCGCAATTAGTATTGCAGAAAAGCTAAAATGGGTTTAACGTACGTAACAACAAAAATAAATTCTTTCAGTAACGGGGGAAAGAGTTTTGAAGCGCAGTTTCTCGTAGATACAGGTGCGACGGATAGCGTTGTTCCCGAATCAGAATTACGCAGACTTGGTATAAATCCAATTGGAAAAACTTCGTATGAATTTGCAGACGGTAGTATCAAAGAATATTCATACGGACTTGCTCAAATTGAATTTATAGGAGAAATTACGGCGGGGAGAGTATTATTTGGTTCTGATACCACTGAACCGATATTGGGAGTAACCGTAATTGAATCAATTGGTGTAACAATTGACCCTGCCAATCAAACATTGAAACGATTGCCCGCAATTCCGTTGAAGTAAAACAATTTTCAAAATTGTCTTACGTTCTTTTCTTCCTAAAAAATTCCTCTAACAAACTTTTGCATTCCAATTCCATTATTCCTCCGGTATTATGAACGCGGTGATTTAACCGCGAATCATTCGTAATATTATACAGCGAAGAAACTGCTCCCGCTTTTTCATCGTACGCGCCGAAGACGAGAAGCGGAATTCGCGCAAGCACAATCGCTCCGGAACACATTGCGCACGGTTCAAGCGTAACATACAACGTACATCCTTCCAATCTCCACGATTTTAAGTACGACGATGCCGCAGTAATTGCAATTATTTCTGCGTGTGCTGTTGCATCTTGCAGCATCTCCGTTTGATTATATCCTTTCCCGATTACCGTTTCATTAAACACAACAACTGCGCCGACGGGAACTTCATTTTCATCAAATGCTCGTTCTGCTTCCCGTAATGCAAGCGAGAGATATTTTTCATGGTTTGTTTTCATACTGGTAAAAATTTTCGCCACTAATTTCACAAATTTTTATGAAGGGAAAAATTTTGATTTTCATTCTTTATTTCCGAATTTCATCTGCAAAATTTCTCTATGAAAAAATCTTCTCCGCTTGAAATACTGAAACGACAAATTGAAATTCTTTCGCTTGTTGAAGAATTTCCATCCACGTTTTCCAAACACGATTTGTGCGCAAAGTTTAACATCGAACTTGCAACAGTCAATCGCGATTTGCATAGTCTTCGCGCGCAAGGATTTCCGTTATATTCGGTAAAAAAGAAATTGGTGCTGGAGAAAGCGTTGACGAACTCCGAACACACAAAACTTCTCTCGATGTATTTGCCGATTTCTCACGATGCAGTTGCATATCCGAAAAATCTTTCGCTTACAACGAAGAAGATGGGAAAACGCTCGCTTGCAACATTTGTCTCGTTAGTAAAAGCGATTGAGAAGAAACGCGAAATTGAAATTGAGTATTACAAAATGTACGACAATGAAACTGTAACGCGGCAGTTGCAACCGTACGTTCTTTTCCCTCAAACGCGCGAGTGGATGTTGATTGCAAAAAGTGGAGGGATGCTCAAGCATTTTTACGTGGATAATATTTTACGACTGAAACTCCTTGACGGAAAATTTGTGCGCGATAAAAATTTTGATGCGCAGAAAATGTATCTCAACTCGTGGGATATTTTCCAAAGCAGTGAGCCGACAATTGTTCGACTTCTCTTCTCTAAAGAAGTGTCCTCGCTCATACAAAGCAAAGTGTGGAGCGAAACACAAACACTTGACGAGCAAAACGACGGAAGCGTGCTTTTGACTGTGCGCGTAAGTTCTCCCGAAGAAGAAATGCTCGGATGGATTATGAGTTGGGGAGGAGATGTAGAAATACTTGCGCCGATGGAATTGAAGAGATTAGTGAAAGAGAGGGCGAAAGCGATATTATTGTTGAGGAAGGAAATGTAATCTGCTATATTTTGGCAAACTAATTTATTTTTAAATAATTATTGAAAGAAATAAAATGAAAATTGATAAAAGAAGACAAATTTTATCTAAATTTTTAGGATATGGAAATTCCGAAAATGCAAGAATTGTATTTATTGGTATTGAACCAGGTGGTAATTTTTGGAGATTAGAAAAAGGGCAATTACAACAATATTGTTATGAAGAAAAGGAAAAACGTGCAGATAGAAGATTATTGGTCTATGAAAAAGGATGTGTTAATCACTTATTACCATTTGAGTATTGGCACGAGGAATTACAAATAGAAAAAAGTGAATATGATAAGAAAGCGGAGGAATGGTCAAACAATCTTGGCATTACAGAAAGAATGCAAATATATTTGAGTATGAAAATAAGAAAGGAAATATTTAAAGAAGATATAGACTCCAATTTTGATATAAAAAAATATTACGTTAATCATTTTTGTCGTGAAAAAGAATTACAAATAAACCTATCACCAGTAGCAAAACCAAAAGTAAATACCGATTACGGTAAAGATGTTTTAGACTATCTATGTTTGGAATCAAAAGACGATGTATGGAAAGAATTTGTAACGGGTAAACGATGTAATTTATTAAATAAAGTGTGTCAGGATGCAAAGAAGAATGACTCTTATTTCTTTGTTATTGGAAGAAATAAACTTGAAGAATACATTAGACCGATATTTGATTATTGGAATAATTTCCCAAGTGAAAATTGTTTGCCTAGTGAAAACTTTCCTGTTATTCAACATGGTAATAAACGAATTCATTGTTATTGGTCTGACAAAGGAAGAGTATGGTTCCTTCCTCATCCTTCACACGGTTGGATAAAAAAAGAACTAATAGATTTTATAGTGAACCAAATAAAAAAATTAAATCCAAATCCATAGGAAGATGTAATTTTTTCTCATTCAATGATACGATTTCCATTTTCGGGAATCGTATTGTTGTTTTAAAACGTGTGCAAGATTCTCAAAAAAAAAATATGATTGAATGATATTTTTCAACTTTCTCAAAATATTTTCTCAAAAGTTGAAACTTTTTGGCTTCTCAAACGTTTATAGGCAACTATGTTATTTGAATTTATAGCTGCCTACTACGCTGGAAAGTATTTATTTTCCAATTGCAATAATGACCCGGCAGTTTGGCAAAATGTTTTACTCATTAAAGAACAGGTGAACGATGAAGTAATCGCTGAATTGGAAAACTCTTATCACACTCTTTCAGGAAATGAAAAGAGTGAAATATCAAAGAATATGAAATTGTTACGAGATAATTTGAAATCGGTTCGCAAACTTGTCAATGATAAAAAGTTGAGAAAAGAAATTGATGAATTGATGAAAAATTGCGAACGGATTGAGAGTATTTGTAACCGATGGTTTTAAACTGCTTGTTGCGCAAAGAAATTTAGAATGAAAATTACTGTTTTTGATAGACTTCGTATGTTTTATTCTTCGCTAGAGGATTTATATTATTGTTTACGCCACGAGTCGTTTCAATATTTTCTCGATTATCTCATTGTGCACTATATCTTCGATAAACGAGTAAAGCGTTGCGCGGTTCTTGATAAGATTCGCAATTTGTCAAGAAAAATAACCGATAATTTATTTAGAATTTTGTACTTCGGAATCCAGGATCCCAAATTTGAACATTGGCAAAACGAAATTCATACTTACTTTCACGAAATCTCATATTCCTTAATGGCTTCCCCAATAATCAACTTTCATCCAAAACAAAAGTTATTTTTTAACCTATTGTGGGATGAGCCATTTGAACCCCATCCAATTAGACATACTGAATACCGAGTATTTGAGATAGCATTCGAGGAAGAGCCGTTAGAGAGGAATGACTCGGAATTTAGGGAGAAATTAAAATCAGTGGCAATAGATTACGAAAAAATTGCGAGGGAAATAAAATCATTTTATACAAATGCTGCTCGGGAATTATATGTTGAACATTTTATTAGCAAAGAGAAAATAAAAGAATGGTTACAATAAAATTCTCATTGAATGATACGATTTCAAACTTTATCAACACTATCTTTATTCAGAAAAAATAAACATCATCCCAAAAATCTCCCTAAATAAAATGTTATATAAATTATTGAATCCTTTATTTTTCATCTTTTTCACCTTGCGATTAGCTTGGAAATTGTTGTTTGCGCTCGTTCACGGTGTTGTATTCCTTCCGTTAAAATATTTGTTTACAATAAACAAGTGCAAATGAATATGGAAAGTTTTGATAGAATTTTATTTTCCTCAAATCCAAAATATTCGTTTGAGAATTTTGTTTGTGGCGAAAGCAATCAACTCGCTTTCGATGCTTCTCTTGCAATTGCTCACTGTAACGATAAGGAAATGTATAATCCGCTTATCCTTTTCGCAGAAAAACCGCTTGGGAAAACACACCTTCTTCATTCTATTGGGAAGGAGTTGCTACAAAATGACCAAACAAAACGCTTAGGTTTTATTAGCGGATCTGAATTTACTCGACTTTACATTGATTATGTTCTGGAAAATGGGGATAATCTATTTTATGGATATTTTGATTCACTTGATGTTTTGCTATTTGATGATATAAACCTTCTTGACCAATCAAATAAAATGTCGCAGAAATATATTTTCACCATTTTCAACCGATTCAGCAGTCTAAAAAGAAAACGAGTCGTCATTACAGCAGGTCAACCAGTATTGGAACTTGAAAAATATGGCTTTGCTGACAATTTGATTTCGTATTTAAATTTTGGAAAGGTTGTTAAAATTCAGCCGCCGAGTTTAGAACTGCGTCTGAAATTTCTTAGAAAGAGAAGTGAACAGTATGGAATCGTGTTACCGGAAGAAGTGTCCGTTTTCCTTGCGAACAACATAACTTCCGATTTACGGCAACTTGAAGGGAGCATTGTGCAAATGATAAGCGAAGCATTGCGAAGAAAACCAAACATTTCACTCGAATTAGCGAAAGAAATTTTTAAGGAATTTAAGTAAGAGTTATTTAGGTAAATACAAATCTCATCCCAATCTCACATTGAACTATTATGAAAGAATCTATTGGTATATACAGTGGAGTAGAAACTATTGACAGAATAACAAATGGTTTTCAACCGCAACAACTAATAAGCGTGAGCGGACCAATCTCTAATGTCAATGAAGCATTTCTTGACAACATCGCACTCCACGCTGCTCTTAAACAACAAATGAAAGTAGATTTATTACAGCGATATCCATTTGGAAATTCTCCATTGATACGATTTCTTGATTTGGACATTGGCGACCCAAGCAACACAGGATGGACGAATTACAAAATATCCTTGAATAAAAATACTCCTGATATTATTCTTCTGAACGATGTTTTTCAAGTAGAGTATCTCCTTCAAGAAAAATTGATGGCGAAGCAATTGAAAGAAATTGCTATTGAGTTTAGTATTCCTGTGGTTATAAATGCTCCTCTTAAAAAGAAACCTAAACGATTTGAACAAGAAAGTTTATTTCTGCGGAATGATTTTGATAATGTATCAGATGTAGCGATAATTTTCAATTTGAAATATGTTTGCAATCATTACGATAAAGAAAAACCTATCGGTGAATATTATTTCCTTAAAACCAATATATGGTGGAAAGTAAAATCAAATGGAAAAATAAACCCGTTTAGTTCAGAATTCGAAATGAGATTTTCTGATTTTGGAAAAAAATTTGTATGAGTTAGTTTTTCTTTCTTTCTTAATTGCGCAAATCAAAAAAATAGTCCGTCTTTTTTGTATTTTTGTCCCGCTTCTTTTTCAATCTCAATTCAAATTTTCAAAAACTCACTTGTCAGAATTCGTTCATCTTCATAATCATTCGCACTTCAGTTTGCTCGATGGTGCAGCTACTATCGAAGGACTCGTCGGCGCAGCAGTGGAAAACAAAATGTCCGCAGTTGCGCTTACCGACCACGGAGTAATGGATGGGTGTATCGAGTTTTATATGGAGGCAAAGAAAGCCGGAATAAAACCAATCATCGGAAGTGAGTTTTACATTGCGCCGCACGGAACTTCACGTTTCGATAAAACTGCGCGCGTTGAAGGAAAGACAAAGTCCCAAGGGGATGCCTTTGGCAAAACCGGTCGCGGCGTGTATAATCATCTTGTTCTTCTTGCAAAGAATGAACTCGGCTACAAAAATCTTATCAAACTCTCTTCGCTTGCCCATACAGAAGGATTTTATTACAAACCAAGGATTGATTTTGAAGTTCTCAAACAATATTACGAGGGAATTGTTTGTCTTTCCGCGTGTCCCGTTGGAGTAATTGCAGATTATCTCGTCATGGGAAATTACGAGAAAGCGAAAATGATTTGCAGAGAATACACGGATTTGTTCGGACAAGATTTTTATTTGGAATTGCAAGACCACAGTCTCGAAGTGGAAAAACCGATTCTCGAATACCTTCCGAAGTTTGCAAAGGAATTCGGTTTGAAATTGATTTGCTCGAATGACAATCATTACATCAAACAAGAACACTCGATTGCGCACAATGTAATGAAGTTAATTCCGGATGCAAATACCGGCGGTGTTCCGCTTGATTACAAAAAACTTGTGTACGGAACAGATCAAATTTATTTTAAGAGTGCGGAAGAAATGCAGAAGTTATTCAAACTATTTCCGCAAGCGATTGCATCAACAATGGAAGTTGCGGATAAATGCAATCTTGAACTCGACTTGAAAAAAAGCCACGTTCCGAAATTTCCGCTTCCCGAAAATGCCGGAGTAAAAACGCTTGGAGAATATTTAGAAAAACTTGCGTACGATGGCGTGCGAAAAAAATATCCCAACTTCGATGAAGCGATTGAAGCGAGATTGAAGCACGAACTCGGCACCATAAAAAGAATGGGATACGAAGGATATTTTTTGATTGTGCAAGATTTTATTGCGGAAGCGCGAAGGCAAGGAGTTTGGGTTGGACCGGGAAGAGGAAGTGCGGCGGGAAGTATTGTTTCGTATGCGCTTGATATTACGACGATTGACCCGCTCAAGTACGATTTACTTTTCGAACGATTTTTGAATCCCGATAGAGTCTCGATGCCCGATATTGATATTGATTTTACTGATACAAAACGCGATCTCGTTATCAAGTACGTAAAACAAAAATACGGCGAGAATGCAGTTTCGCAAATCATAACGTTCAACACATTGCAATCGAAAGCAGTGTTGAAAGATGTCGGTCGTGTTCTCGGAATTCCGCTTTCCACTGTTGAACCAATCACGAAACAAATTCCAACCTTTCAAGGAAAAGTGATGGAGTTGAAAGATGCGTACAAAGAAATTGCGGATTTAAAAGAGTTGCGAAAAAACGGCGATGAAAAAATGCAAGAGTGGTTGGATATTTCGCTTGTGCTGGAAGGAATGAATCGTAACGCGGGAATGCACGCAGCGGGAGTGGTGATTGCGCCGGGACCGATTGATGAATACGTTCCGATGTTCAAATCGCCTTCAACGGAATTGATGACGCAATACTCGATGCTCGATTTGGAAAAAGTCGGTTTGCTGAAAATGGATTTTCTCGGGCTCAAAACTTTGCGCGTGTTGGAAAACGCAGTGAAGATGATAAAAGAAAATCATAACATCGAAATTGATGTTGAAAATTTACCCGAAGGTGATGAAAAAGTTTTTGAACTTTTTTCGAAAGCATTAACCACCGGCATATTCCAGTTTGAAAGTGATGGAATGAAAGATTCACTTCGCAAGTTGAAACCGAATGCGTTCACGGATTTGGTTGCAATGAACGCGCTGTATCGTCCCGGACCAATGCAAATGATTGACGATTTTATTCTTCGCAAAAACGGAAAACAACAAATCGAATATCTTCATCTGAAACTTGAACCGATTTTAAAAGAAACATACGGTATCATTGTCTATCAAGAACAAGTGATACGAATGGCGAGCGACATTGCGGGATTCACTCTTGCAAAAGCGGATTTGTTGCGCCGTGCGATGGGAAAAAAAGACAAAGAGTTAATGGCGAAGCAGCAAAAAGAATTTATCAAAGGCGCGATTGAAAATGGTGTGAAAGAAAAAATCGCAAAAGAAATTTTCGACTTGATAGAAAAATTTGCTTCGTACGGATTCAATAAATCGCACAGCGTTGCGTATGCGATGATTGCGTATCAAACTGCATACTTGAAAGCATATTACACTGCGGAGTTTATGGCGGCATCGCTCTCTGCGGAATTAGATGACAGTGACCGCATTGCGTTACTCATTGCTGATTGTAAAAAACTCGGATGCGCAGTTTTGCCGCCGGATGTGAATGAAAGCGGAAATGATTTCACCATTATCGAAAATGGAATTCGTTTCGGAATGAGCGCGATTAAAGGTGTTGGCTCAACTGCGGTTGATAGTATTTTGAAAGCGCGAAAAGAACTTGGAAGATTCACAACTATTTTTCAATTTATTCAGAATGTAAATTTGCGACTTGTGAATAAGCGAACACTCGAAGCGTTGATTTGCGCCGGAGCTTTTGATTCGATAAATAAAAATCGCGCGGCTTTATTTGCTTCGGTTGAGCGATTGATTATTTTCGGACAATCAATGCAAGAACATTCATCGCGACATCAATCGGGACTTTTCGGCGGTTCAACGAAACAAGATGAGCATATAAAATTTCCACCGCTTGCGGAAGAAAAAAAATGGACGCACTATGAACAACTTGTGAAAGAAAAATCAGTTCTCGGATTTTATGTTTCCGGTCATCCATTGGAAAAATATGAGTTTGAAGTCGCAACATTTTCTACAACAAATTTTGCAAACACAAGTAGCGTAAAACACGAAAGCACGATTAGAGTGTGCGGACTTATCTCCCAACTCAGAAAAAAGCCGGACAAAAAAGGAAATATGATGGCGTTTATGACGCTCGAAGATTTTTACGGGAAATGCGAGTGCATTGTGTTTTCAAAAACGTTTGAAAAATATTCTTCCAACATTATTGAAGACAACATTGTGATGGTCATCGGCAACGCTGATACAAACGGCGAATCGCTCAAAATTTTGGTGAATGAAATTCTTCCTATTGAACAAGTGATGACGAAGTTTGCGAAAGGAATTTCTATTTCGCTTGATGCTTCGCAAGCGAAAGAAAATTCTATTCTTGATTTGAAAAAAATCCTTGAACAGTTTTCGGGAACTTGTTCTTGTTATATAGATGTGAAGGGGCTGAACGGAAACGGAGCAAAACGGTATCGCGCTACTAAATATTCCGTTGCTCCTTCGAACGATTTGATTTTTCAACTACAAAATTTTTGTGGAAAAGAAGCGGTAAATATTTTACAATGATTTTACAAATTTTATAAACGGAGTATTGGAGTGATGGAGTTTCAAAAAAAACAACTACTTATATACTCAATTACTCAACTACTTTTTACAAACAAATTAACCAACAAACTAAATTATGAAACCTACACACATAACAGATGATTCATTTCAAACAGAAGTTCTCGATTCCAAAATTCCTGTCCTTGTAGATTTTTGGGCGGAATGGTGCGGACCATGCAGAATGATTGCGCCGGTCGTTGAAGAACTTGCAAAAGAATACGACGGCAAACTCAAAGTCGCAAAAGTGGATGTGGACTCCAATCCGAAAATTTCGATGGACTTTTCGATTCGCAGTATTCCGACACTGATGATTTTCAAAGACGGAAAAGCAGTTGACCAAATTATCGGTGCCGTTCCGAAAAGAACTTTGGTGGATAAAGTTTCGCAATACATAAAGTAAAAGAAAATGGAGTGATAGAGTTTTGGAGTGATGGAGTTAAGAAAATTACTCTTCGACACTCCCTTTCTCCAATACTCCTTTTGAAAAAAAGCAATGCTTCAAGAAATTATATTATCTCCCTTTCGTGGATTTTGCGCGGGTGTTGACCGTGCAATTTTTGCTGTGGAAGAATGTATTGAACGATTTGGGACAGTGTACGTCAATCATCAAATTGTTCACAACACGCACGTTGTTCGCGATTTGGAATCGAAAGGCGCGGTGTTTATCGAAGATATTGCCGAAGTGCCGACGGGAAGTTATCTTATTTTCAGCGCGCACGGAGTTTCTCCGCAATTGAAAGAACAATCGCGCAACTTTAAACTTCTTCCGATTGATGCAACGTGTCCGCTCGTAACAAAAGTCCACATCGAAGCGCAGGACTATTTTCGGAAAGGATATTCGCTCATTCTGATTGGTCACGCGGGACATCAGGAAACGCTTGGAACAATGGGATACGCACCGATGACGCTTGTGCAAACGGTGGAAGATGTTGAGAAGTTGGAAATGCACAACGGAAAAATTGTGTATCTCACGCAGACAACTCTTTCGCTTGATGATACGAAAGATATTGTCTTTGCGTTGAAGAAAAAATTTTCGAATATTGAATCGCCGAAAGTAGAAGATATTTGTTACGCCACACAAAATCGTCAGGATTCCGTGAAAGAACTTGCTGAGCGTTGTCAACTGATTCTTGTTGTCGGTTCACAAAACAGTTCCAACTCAAAACGACTTGTGGAAACGGCGAAACGTTTTGGCATTCCTTCATATTTAATTGAAGATGAATCGGAAATAAATTTTGATTGGCTGGAAAATGTAACGACACTCGGATTGACAAGCGGCGCATCTGTTCCGGAATTTTTAGTGAAGAATGTTCTCAATGCAATTACATCGTGTTTTGGAAATATTTCCGTTCACAATCTTGAACGCATTGATGAGAAGATTGAGTTTGCGTTGCCGAGAGAGTTGAATTGAGATTTTCAAATGTTTATATTTACGCCGTTAAATAAATAACGAAACTATTTTAAGCGAATAACCTATGCAAAGAAAATCACTTCAAGTCAATGATGTATTGGAAACGATTTCACAATTAGATATAGAAAACCAAAGTTTTATTTCTGAAATTCTTTCAAAGCGACTAATTGAGTATCAGCGTTTAGCGCTTGCTCAACGTGCAGAACAAGCGGATAGAAATTATCGAAACGGAAAAACAAAAAAAGGAACCGTTCAAGATTTGTGGAAAGATTTGAATGATTGAACTGGTTTGGGACCAACAATTCAAACGCTCATATAAAACGTGGACTAAAAAACATCCCGAACTTATTTCGACGCTGAAAGATCGATTCGATGTTTTTGCAGAAAACCCTTTTCATCCAATACTGAAAACTCATTCTTTGAGTGGAGTATTAGAAGGAAAATGGTCATTTCGCATAACGTATGAATACAGAATTCTATTTAAGTTTATTGACAAACAACGACAAAGAGTATTACTGATAGATATAGGTTCTCACGAAGAAGTATATTAACGAACAAACTACTCGGTTAATTCAACCGGATAAAAAGAAGATTGAGTTTGCGTTGCCGAGAGAGTTGAATTCAGGTTTATTCTATTTATTTCATTCCCTTCTTCAATACATTCAACATTTCCTTATGCACTTTTCCATTCGAGGCGACAATATCTTTTTTATAAATCGAATGTTCGTTGCCGTTAAAATCGGAAACTATTCCTCCCGCTTCTTCAACAAGTAAAACTCCCGCCGCCATATCCCACGGATTAAGCGCGACTTCCCAAAATCCATCAAATCTTCCGCAGGCAACGTAACACAAATCCAACGCCGCAGAACCAAGACGACGAACTGCTTGCGCTTCGAACAAAAAATTTTGAAAATGTTCAACGCAGTTCATTGGGTTTTCGGTAATGTTGTAGGGAAATCCGGTAACGAGTAAACTGGAAATTAATTTGTCGTTTGTTGAAACGGAGATTTTCTTTCCATTCAACTTTGCGCCATTTCCTTTTTCCGCAGAAAATAATTCATCGCGATTCGGGTCGTACACAACGCCGCAAATCAGTTCGTCATTTTTTTCAACGCCAATCGAAACACAGAAGAGCGGAAGTCCGTGCGTGAAATTTGTTGTTCCATCAAGTGGGTCAATTATCCATTTGAATTCGGAATTTTCATTTCCCGTCGTTCCTTCTTCCGCCAGAATATTGTGTGTGGGAAAATGTTGTTTGATTTTCTCAACAATCATTTCCTCCGCTTGCTTATCAATGTTAGTAACGAGATTTCGTTCTTGTCCCGATTTGCGTTCAACGGTTTTTATTTTTCCGAGTGAATGTTTGAGAAATTTTCCCGCTTCAAGTGCGGCTTCGATAGCGATGTTTACCATTTAAGTTTCGTTCAATAAAAATTTATCCAACAATATTTTTTCTTTCGGTATGGTGAGAACAATGAGAATGCTTTCTGAGGTAATTACGTAATTCATTGGCGGCTTGTATATCCATTGTTCCTTTTCCTTTATCGCAATGGGAAGCGTGTTGGGATAATTATTTAAGTTCAGCGAAGAAAGAGATTTTCCGACAAAATTCTTGCCGAGCGGAATTTCTTCGACGTGTATGTTTTGCTCTTTGCCGGTTAAAATAGATTCGAAAAATGATGCCGCGGTTGGTTTTATCATTTCCGAAATCATTCGCGAGCCGCCCATATACGAAGGAAGAATAACGGAATCAGCCCCTGCCTTTTTCATTTTTTCAATATGACTTGGCTCGTTGCATCGCACAACCACACGCACGTTTGGATTAAGAAATTTAGCCGTCAAACTGATAACGAGATTACGGCTATCATCTTCCGTTGCGGCGAAAATTCCGACGGCATCACTTACACCGGCTTCAACTAACGTTTCTTCGTCGGTTGCGTCGCCTTTCACGTAAATGATATCCGGGAAACTTTCTTTGAAATCGTGCAGCTTTTGTTCGTTCACATCAACGATAATGTGGGAACGTTTGGTTGCGCGGAGTTCCTGAATAATGTGTGCGCCAACGCGACCAATGCCGCAGACGATGTAATGGTTTTTCATTTTCTTAACAAGTTTTTCCATTTTCTTCCTCTCATAGGTTTCTTTTAAATCGCCCTCGACGACGATGGCAGTGAACATTGAAATACAATAGGTTAATATGCCAATACCAGACAACGCGATAATGATAGTGAAAATCCGCCCCGAAGGATTATGCGAAAGGTCAATTACCTCAGAATATCCGATTGACGCAACGGTAATGAATGTCATATAGAAACAATCGAGGAACGAGTATTGTTTATCGCTGATGTACCAATAGCCAATTGTGCCAACAGCAAAAACAAGGAGAAGACTCACTGCGCCTATTAAGAGTCGCTTATGTAATTGTGAAGGAATAATTTTTCTCATATCGTTGAATTGGTGCGGCAAATATAGGAAGCGTGCGTCATTAAATAAAGGGAGCAAGATTTTTCTTTCGGTGGCAAAAATATTTTGTCGAAAATGGTATGTTTAAGTATATTCACGCCGTCTTTTAATAATATTTCTCACTAATGTAGAAACAACTATGTCAGATATTTCTCTCGATGCTCTTGGAATGGTAGAAACCAAAGGTTTAATCGGCTCAATCGAAGCCGCAGACGCTATGGTAAAAGCCGCAAAGGTTACACTTATTGGTAAAGAACAGATCGGCGGTGGCTACGTTACCGTGATGGTTCGCGGTGATGTGGGGGCAGTAAAAGCTGCAACGGATGCGGGTGCTGCCGCTGCTCAACGTGTCGGCGAATTGGTTTCAGTGCATGTAATCCCACGCCCACACAGCGATGTGGAATTGATTCTTCCCAAGAGACAAGTCGCAAAGTAGTTAAAAGTTTAAAGTTAAAAGTGTCCCGAGGGGGTGGCTTCGGCAAAAAGTTTAGATGAACTTTCTAAACTCACTTTTAACTTTTCATTTTTCCCTTTTAATTATGTTAGAACTTGCTCTTGGGCTCGTTGAAACGCGCGGACTCGTGGCTGCAATCGAAGCGGCGGATGCGATGATGAAAGCCGCAGATGTTCAACTCGTCGGAAAAGACCGTGTGGACCCCGGAATGATTACAATAAAAATTGTCGGCGAAGTTGCGGCAGTTCGTTCTGCTGTAGATGCGGGAAGCGCTGCTGCTGCGCGGGTTGGTCAACTCATTTCCTCACACATCATTCCACGCCCTGCTGATGAAATAGAAATGTTGATTTACACTGCAACGTTTCCTAAAAAACAGGGGGACGATGATAGTGCATTTGATTTTTCCCGCTATCCGAAATTATTATCAAATACGAAGGAAGTATTTCTCGAAGACCTTGATGAAATGAACGTGCATGAACTACGAAAGTATGCTCGAACATTGAGCGGGTTGTCATTGCAAGGAAGAGAAATTTCCAATGCTGTTCGCGAAGAACTTGAAACGGAAATACTGAGAATAAAATTTCCATAATTATTTTTCTTTCCTTCCACCTTCGTTTCTCCAATCTTCAAATCTCCACTTAAAAATTCCATGCGACTCTCCATTAATATTGACCACATTGCAACGTTACGCAACGCTCGCGGCGGAAAAGAACCCGACCCGATTGCCGCTGCGTATATTGCAGAACTTGCCGGCGCAGAAGGAATTGTGTGTCATTTGCGTGAAGACAGACGACATATTCGTGATAGAGATGTTGAATTACTTCGCGAAACAGTAAAGACAAAACTCGATTTGGAAATGTCCATCAACGAAGAAATTCTTTCGATTGCAGAAAACATTGTTCCGAATCTCGCAACGCTTGTTCCGGAAAAACGGGAAGAGTTAACAACGGAAGGAGGGCTTGACGTTATAAAAAATAGAACAAAACTCAAGCGAGCGATTGCGCGATTACACGATAAAGGAATTGCAGTAAGTCTCTTCGTTGACCCGGTTCGTGAACAAATTGAAATGGCAAACGAAATAAATGCAGAAATGATTGAGTTACATACGGGGGACTATGCAAACGCAACAACGGAAATAAAACGTATAATTCAATTACAACGATTACAAACAGCAGCATCATTTGCTCATTCACTTGGCTTAACGGTCAATGCGGGACACGGACTTAATTACACAAATATTTTTCCCATACTCACCATTCGAGAAATTGAAGAGGTAAGCATTGGTCATGCCATTATTGCACAAGCCGCATTTGTCGGATTGTTTGATGCCGTGAATGAAATGGCGAGGATTGTTCATCGTTAGTAAAAGATGTTATGAAACTTGCCTCGCAAGCAGAAACCGTGTACAGCAATTTAAAACGCGCATCGCACGCAGAAAAATTGGAGGACATTCAATTGTATGTGAAACGCGCATTACACGAACTGGAATCGCTCAACACGATGGCGCGGTTAAGAGGTTGTTATAACATTCGAAATTATAGCGAAGATGTGCACATCTTTGCGAGCAGAGCGCAACACACAGAAAATATAGAAGAGGCGCGGGAAAGTGTTAAGAAAGCGCTTCATCCGGCGTTGGAAGCACGCGATATTGCTTCCGGTTTTGATGAAGATGATGATTAGGAAGTACTATCGTACAGAATTTTGTTCTTCTCTCGCTTTTTGATACCTCGGTTTAATCACCTTATAAATTAACTCAATTCTTTTTTGATACGGTGCGAAAGCGCTCTTCATTGCGTTGAGCGTAATTTTTTCAAAGTCGGCTAACGTTACATTAAATGTTTCCACCGCAAGTTGAAATTCGCTCGTTAAATCAATGTTACTCATCAACCGGTCGTCGGTGTTGAGCGTAATGCGAAAGTTTCCGGTCTTAAAAATGGAAAACGGATGATGTTCTAATGAATCCACTGCTCCGGTGTGGACATTGCTGCTCAGACAAAGTTCGAGTGGGATTCTTTTATCGAGAACATATTGTGCGAGCGTTCCCATCTTGATAATTCTTCCTTCTGCGTAAGCAATATCTTCAATCAATCGCGTAGCGTGACCAATCCTGTGAGCGCCGCACCATTGAATCGCCTGCCAGATACTTTCTTTTCCGAATGCTTCTCCCGCGTGAATCGTGATGTTAAAATTTTGCCGTTGAATATAATGGAAAGCATCAATGTGGTCTTTCGGAGGAAATCCCCCTTCTTCTCCTGCTAAATCGAAACCGACAACGCCCCGCTCGCGAAAATCCACCGCAAGTTCCGCCATTTCAAGAGAAATTTTTTGATTCCGGAGTGCGCAAATAATCACGCCATAATCAACGCCAAATTCTTTTTTTCCTTTTTCCAATCCGCGCAAAACTGCCTGCACAATTTCTTCCCAGTGTAATGCTTTGTCTGTATGCAGTGCAGGACAAAATCGCGTTTCAAAATAAATAATACCGTCGCGAAACATATCTTCAACCGTTTCATAAGCAACACGTTCAAGCGCTTCTTCGGTTTGCATCACGCCACAGGTGTGAGCAAAGCCCTCCAGAAAGAGCGGTAAACTACCCCGTGAAGCGCCGCGGAAAAACCAATCCTGCAACTCTCCCGCATCGGTGGTTGGAAGGTTTTTATAGTGGATATCCTTTGCAAGTTCAATGACTGTTTGCGGACGTAATCCACCATCGAGATGGTCATGGAGTAAAACTTTCGGAAGTGTGCGGAGAAAATCTTTTGTAAATGTTTGAGCCATATAGTTGAAAATGTTGGGTTAAAAGTAGGAAAAAAAAATTAAAGCAGTGAATGTGGTTGAAAATTGCACTCTTTCCTTGTATCTTTTTCCCACTTTTAAAAACGTCTGGAAAAAAATCTATGCCAAAAACAATTCGACAAACAGTAACATTTAATGCAAGCCCAAATGAAGTGTTTGAACTTCTGATGGATTCAAAGAAACATTCAAAATTTTCAGGCGAGAAAGCAACAATCAGCAGAAAAATTGGCGGGAAGTTTTCTGCGTATGATGGTTATTGTTTCGGAACAAATTTGGAATTGGTGCAGGATAAAAAGATAGTGCAAACGTGGCAAACAACAGGTTGGAAAGAAAGTGAAATTTCCCGAGTAACGTTTGTATTCACAAAAGTGAATGAGGGAACCCGGCTTACATTCACTCACAGCGGAGTCCCTGATTACGATTTCGCTTCGATTAAAGAAGGATGGAAAGAGTTTTATTGGGAGCCGATGAAACGTGCGCTGGAAAAATAGGGGAGGAGAAAGAAGTGGACTGATGGAGTAGTGGAGTATTGGGATAAAACTTACCCAATCCTAAAACACCGCATACTCGTCGAAGCATATTGAAATCCTTCGTAAAGAAATTTCAGTTCTTCGTCTTTTTCTTTTGTTGCAAGCGTGTAGAGCATTGGTAAATAATGTTCGTTTGTCGGAACGGAATACATTGCGGCAGTTCCCAACTTTTCATACGCAATCAACTCATAAAAACTTCCATCCAACAAATTTGATTTTACTTTTTCGTCAAACTCCAACGCCCAATCAAATGGAGTTGCGTTTTCATTTCCCCAACGTAACAAACGCAAATTGTGAACAATGTTTCCGCTTCCGAGAATTAACACTCCTTTCCTGCGAAGATGCGTGAGTTCTTGCGCAAGTTCAAAATGTTCTTGTGGAGAAATTGCGCAATCCAAACTTAATTCAAAGACAGGAACATCGGCATTCGGGAAAAGGTGAATGAGCATTGTCCACGCGCCGTGATCAAGTCCCATCGAGGTGTCGAGTTTCGTTTCAGTTTTTGTAATGGTTTCTTTCACGAAGTTTGCAAACTGCGGCGAGCCAACAGCAGGATATTTTATCCGGTATAATTCTTCAGGAAATCCGCCGAAATCGTGAATCGTTTGCGGGTTTTTTGTTGAAGCGATAAACGTTCCGATGGTTTGCCAATGCGCGGAAATAACGAGAATTGCTTTTGGCTTTGGTAAATTTTTTCCAATGAGTTTTAAGTTTCTGGTAAAATCATTTTCTTCGATTGCATTCATCGGACTTCCATGTCCGACAAAGATTGCGGGAAATTTTTCGGTTGAAGGAAAATTGTCGGTGAGGTTGTTGAGTTCGTGTAATTTCATTTATAAGCGATTATTGTTTTTTATGTGAACGGTTAGGGGTTAGAGGTTTGAGAAAGTTTATACCTCTAACCCTTAACCGCAAACCACCAACCATTTCTCTATCCACGCAATTTATCAAGCAACTCGTTGAGTTGTTTCATTTCTTTTGCCGAA
The DNA here is from genome assembly GCA_018335975.1 of Ignavibacteriales bacterium. Taxonomy (GTDB): domain Bacteria; phylum Bacteroidota; class Ignavibacteria; order UBA10030; family F1-140-MAGs086; genus JAGXRH01. The sequence continues at coordinate 3,208 of JAGXRH010000124.1, read as the reverse complement.
AGTCGCTCAAGCATTGCATCAATGTCATCGCGTTCTTTGTCAATGCGTTTCAACAACTCCAATCCTTTTTTCGTAATAAAAATATCAACGGCGCGTCTATCTGTCGGGCAGATTGTTCGTTCGACCAATTCTCTTTTCAATAATCTATCAATCAATCGTGATGCGTCGGACATTTTATCCAACATTCGCTCTTTCAAAAGATTGACGGTTGATGATTTTGGAAATTGACCGCGTAAAATCCGGAGAATATTATACTGTTGACTCGATATATCGTACTGTTTTAAAAAATCGCGGCTGTATGATTGCAGCCACGACGCAGTAAATAATATATTCACCACAGCGCGTTCATGTTCCGTCTTGAATGGCTTTTGTTGTTTGATTTCCTGTTCGAGTTTCATTTTGGGAAAAATTAATTCAATGATACCTGCGGAATAGAAATACCCGCGCCAACGTGAAAAGTGAGTGGGTGAATTTTAATGCTCATAAATTTCGCGAGCGGGAATTCATTCACCACATTCAGAATGGATTTTTCTGAAAGCCCGACCATCGTCATCCATAAATGCGTTCTATCGAGCGAAAGAGAGTAACTCGAAATAATTCCGTCGCGCATAAAATCATTCACCATTTTTCGTTGTTCGGGAATGAGCGCAAAAAAATCTTCGCCCGGAAATTTCGGGAGTAAAATTTCAAGAAGGTACTGATTCATAGTTTGTTGAGTGTTCGTTATTTTTTCTTTTCCGCTTCTTCGGTTTTTTCTTTATGCTGTGCAAGTTCAACATTTGCAATAATGGTAACAATATCGCCTGCGACGAGTCCCCCTGTTTCAATAGTCTTGTTCCATTTCAGACCGTAATCAAAACGGTTGATGGCGCCGACAACTTTGAATCCTGCATGTTTCGCGCCCCAGGCAACGGCAGTTCCGCCAAAAGTCGCATCCCACTCTACTTCCTTTGTGATGTCGCGAATCGTTAAGTCCCCGACGAGTTTAAATTTATTTTCGCCGACTTTCGTAAAGGATTTACTTTTGAATTTTATCTGCGGAAATTTTTCCGTATTGAAGAAATCATCCGCGCGTAAGTGTTTGTCGCGTCCTTCGTTATCGGTGTCGATACTTGTGGCATCAATAGTTAATTCAATTTCCGAATCGGAAAAATCGTCATTCTTCACGATAACGCTTCCATCAAAATTCTTGAAGGAACCGGAAACTTCGGAAATAACCATATGATGGACAGAAAATATAATGCTGCTATGCGCCTTATCAAAATCCCACGTCGTTGGATTGGTGGAAAATGATGTGAACGAAAAGAGAAAAAGAGAAAATATAATGGTGAGTGTTTTCATATTGTGTTGAATTAGGTGGTTAGTAAAAAATTACGGGACTAATATACGTTAAACCATTTAATGTTCAAACATATATTTGAGAAAAGTTGGTGGCTAAATGTTCACTGTAAGAATATACTCTATCGAAAATTTAGCCATCATTGCAATACTTCGTTATCAGCGGTGAAGAACGAATTACTTCCCTAATCCAATTTGGTTTGTATAAGTCTGGTTATCCCAAAATAGATGTTCTTCTGTCATTGTGCCGTCGGGTCCCCAAATTCCAATTGTACACATCGGCATTTTAAATGCTTTCCCGGTTGGTTGAATGAACTTGCCATTTCCAATTGGCATTGGCTTGGTAAAAGTTCCTTCAAATACTCCGGTAACTGCAGTCATATTGCCTGAACCGAAACGAATAGGATGTTCCTTAATTCTTGTGTCGGGTGCGTAAACAAAAAGTGCTTTCAAATCTTCGATGTGTTTTTCAATTCCTGTTGTAAAATGTCCATCGGGCCAATGAACGATGATGTCTTTGGAGTGGCTTTCATGCAACCGTGTCCACTCTTGATTATTGAATACTGTGTAGTCAAGTGTATCAAATGTTGCAAGATTTTTTGCAATCATTTCATTTCCCGAAGTGAGTTGCACGATCTGATTTCTCAATGAATCTATTTCCGATTGGCTTGCAGATGTTCCTTTATCATTTGAACATGAAGAAAGACCAATAAGTAAAAAAACACAAAGTGAAATGGTAATTGTTATTACCGAAATTATTTTTGAGAAGAATGATTTTGAGTTTGTCATAAGATTATGTAGTTAATGTTAAGTTGAAAGTATTGTGAGTTAAAAAATTACGGAACGAATATACGTTATACCATTTAATGTTCAAACATATATTAGCCCATAAAAAAATGTTATTGTAATTGCTGAACGATTTCAATGTTACAGAGAATTTTTACCGTTTTACCGACAATTGCACTGCCGGTTTCCATTAGCGCATTCCATTTCAAATCGAAATCCAAACGATTGATGCTTCCTTCGAGTTGAAATCCCGCGCGCGTATTTCCCCACGGGTCTTTGATTGTGCCGTTGTATGTTACATTGAGTTCGATTGACTTCGTAACATTCTTAATGGTGAAGTCACCAACGAGTTTATATTTGTCGTCGCTGATTTGATGAAACGAAGTGCTACGAAATGAAATCGTTGGGAAGTTTTCTACATCGAAGAAATCCGCAGACTTCAAATGTGTATCACGGTCGGCTATATCGGTGTTGATGGAATTTGTTTGAAGCGTAAATTCAATTCTGCTATCAGAGAAGTTTTCCGTAGGAGAGATGACTTTTCCTTCGAACTTTTCAAAATGTCCGACGACTTCCGAAATCACCAAGTGACGAACGCTGAATTGCGCTTTCGTATGTGTCGGGTCAATTGTCCACGTTGTTGGAATGTTAGTAATTGTTGTTGGTTGAGTTAATTCTAAGGTTTTCATAAGAGTTAGTTTGTTAAGTGAAACATTGTTGGTTAAATATTGTGGGATAAATATATGTTAAAACATTATATGTTGCAACATATATTTGAATTATTTTTAAATTATTTTTTTTGGGTTGTATAATATCTATTAAAGTATTTTGGAGATTTACACAGTTTGTTTCACCATTCCCTTCAAAAGCGTATATTTTCGCCCAATTAAATTACAATACCGGGCGGATGGCGGAATTGGCAGACGCGCAGGACTTAGGATCCTGTGGAGAGATCCGTGAGGGTTCAACTCCCTCTTCGCCCACCGCATCAGTTCAATAATAGAAAAACACGTGGAAGTAACAATCAATTCACCATCAACCGTTCGGCACGAAATTAGTGTCATTCTCACCCCCGAAGAAATCC